>CBJLVJ010000102.1:0-7982 GCA_966426465.1 uncultured bacterium
GAGAGCTCGACGAGCGCAGCCACAGCCTGCTCCAGCGGCGCGGCAACAGCCGCCACGGCGATGAGCAGAACGAGCATGCCACCGCTCACGCCAAGGCGGTGAGTCCGCAGCCGCTTCAGGGTGTCGAAGCGCCGTTCGCGAACAACCGCTCGCGGAGTTGCCGGTGCCGTCCGTGTCGAGGCGCTTCGCGGTGGCGACGGCTCCACGGTGGGCGTGGCGCTGACGGCGGTGCTCATGAGAGTCGCACGCGCGGATCCAGATATGCCTGGACGGTATCGGCGCCGATGTTGACCAGGACGTAGACGGTGGCGATCACCAGCACGCACCCCTGGGTCACCGGCAGGTCTCGTTCGACGATGGACTTCACCATCAGGTTGCCGATGCCGGGGTACGAGAAGACCACCTCGACGATGGCCGCTCCACCAAGCAGGAAGCCAACCTGCAAACCCAGCAGGGTGACCGCCGGGATCAATGCGTTCTTGAGAATGTGGCCGACGACCACACCCTGCTCGCGCAGGCCTTTTGCCCGCGCCGTGCGGATGTAGTCCCTGCCCACGATCTCGAGCACGCTGGCTCGCACGACGCGGGCGATCACCGTCACGGACGGCGCCGCCAGCGTAATGCCTGGCAGGACCAGATGCCGTGCGATGTCCAGCGGGCTCGACGGCCCGTCGATGTTCTGCAGGCCGCTCATCGGTAGGATCGGAAGACGGAACGCAAACACGACGATCAGGACCATGCCCAGGAAGAACGTGGGTGTGGAGACTCCCAGCATGCTGATCAGCATCACCACACGGTCAAGGGGCGAACCCCGTTTGAGCGCAGTCACCACACCCACGCTGATGCCGACGATGCTGGCGATGAGAAACGCAGTGATCCCGAGCAGCAGCGAATCGCGGAAGCGGGCGAGCACCAGTGAGCTGACCTGCTCGCCCTGGCGGATGGAGCGGCCGAAGTCGCCCTGGAGCGCGTGTGCGACCCAGGTCAGATACTGGACCACCAGCGGCCGATCGAGGCCCAGATAGCGGCGCACCTCGTCGAGAATCTCCGGTGTGGCGCGTGGCCCGGCCATGACCACCGCCGGATCGCCCGGTGCGAGGTGCATCATCGAAAAAACGACGATGGTGACGCCGAGCATGACCGGGACAAGCAGCAACAGGCGGCGCGTGAGATAGGTGGCCACGACCGCGACTCAGCCGCTTGTGGCCCTGCTCACCGGGCTCGCACGAGCGCAGCCAGCGGCGATCACGGCTGGAGCCACACACGCTCCAGGTGCAGGATGTTGAAGTCCGGATTGAGGACGATATTCTGGACCTTCTTGTTGGCGGCAACCACGTTGTGCGCGTGGAACATGAACAACCAGGGTGCGTCGTCGGCGATGATCTTCTGGGCCTGCTTGTACAGGTCCATGCGCTGCGCGGCGTCGGGCGTACCCTTGGCCTTCAGCATCAGCGCGTCGAACTCGGAGTTTGTGAAACCGCCAGGATTGAGCGAGCCCTTGCCGCCCAGGACGTCGTATGCATACATGCCCGGATCTGGTTGCGGAATCATGTACGACATCTGTGCCATGCCAGCCGGAGCGCCATTGGCGGCTTTGTCCATGCCTCCGTTGTATGCCGCGATGTAGGACGTCCATTCCAGCGTCTGAATTTTCGCTTCCACGCCCACCTGCGCCAGCTGCGCTTGCACGACTGTGGCAATCTCCTTGGGCGCGATCATGCCGGACCCGGACTCCGGAACCAGGAATACGGTCGAAAAGCCGTTCGGGTAACCAGCTTCGGCCAGCAGGCTTTTCGCCTTCGGCGGATCGTAGGGATACTGCGTGACCTGGTCGGTGAACGCGTCGGTGTTCGGGAAGGCGAACGAATGCGACACGCTCGCGGTACCGGCAAGAATGTCTCGGATGATGGCTTGTTTGTCGACCGCGTAATTGAGCGCCTGGCGAACGCGCCTGTCCTTCAGATGCTCGTCGTTCACATTGAAGGTGATCCACCAGATGTGGATGCCAGGCGTTTCGATCAGATTGAGATTCGGGTCGGCTTTCACGTCGGCGATGAACTCCGGCGGGAGTGCAACCACCAGATCCACGTTGCCGCTCTGCAGTTGCACCAGGCGCGCCGCGCTCTCCTCAACCGGCTTGAACACCACCTTGTCGAGCAGCGGCGCGCCACCCCAGTAGTTGTCGTAGCGCTCGATGGTGAAGCTGGTGCCCTTCTGCCAGTCACCGAACTTGAACGGACCTGCGCCAACCGGTCGCAGCGTGAAATCACGGCCCTCCTTCTGCAACGCTGGCGGGCTGATGATGCCCGAGCCGGCCCAGGTCAGATTGTCCAGGAAGGTTGAATCCGGCTGGCTGAGCTGGAAACGCAACGTCCTGGCATCCACCGCCTTGACCTGATCGGGCACCACGTACGGCCAGATGTATTTGGCAAATGGGAACGGCCCGGTCTTTTGATACCACTCGTTCTTTTCGTCGAGCGTGCGCAAAAACGTGAATGCTGCCGCCTCGGCGGTGACCGGCGTGCCGTCATGGAACGTGGTGTCGCGCAGCTTGAAGGTATAGGTCAGCCCATCGGGCGAAACCTCCCAGGACTCGGCGAGACCGCCCCGCAGTGTGCTGCTGTCGTCGTAGACCGTGACGAGGGGGTCGAACAGATTGCGCAGGGTTCGACCGGCATGCGTGCCCGAGTACTTCTGCGGGTCACCCTCGTTCATATCCGCTTCGTTGGCGACGACCAGTGTTCCGCCCCGACGTGCGTTGGTTGCCGCGGCGGCCTGACCGCCGCTCTGGGCGTTGGCCACGGGCTGGCCAGTTGGCGCAACGGCCACGGTTGGCGCGACGGTCGGCGCAACCGCTGGTGCGGCAGTTGGCGGAGGAAGCGTGGGCGCGGCGGTCGGTGGTGGCGGCGCGACCGTTGGTTGCGCGGGCGGCGCGGCCGGTCCGCAGGCGGCGAGTGCCGTCAGGCCGCTCAGCCCGGCCGCAGTAACGGCCAGCCGCCGCAGCGCGTGGCGCCGCGTGAGACGGAGTGAACCATCGCTACCAAACCCAGTGGTGTTGTCCTTAGCCATGACCAGGCTCCGTGGGTTTACTGGCTGGCCGCCGCCGCTGCGGCTGCCTCCGGGCGTCGGTCGATCGGTTGTTTTGTCTGGCGGGTGATCGTGCGCCGTTTTTCCGGGTGGTCAGCGTTGACTCGGAGGGCGCACCCTGTGGGGGTTCGGTTGCAAGATGCGCACGCAGCATGCGGTTCCAGTCGAACGCGATCTTGGCGACCTGAAGCACCTGTGCCGTCTGCATCTGGGTGATGCCCTTGATCCTGGCCAGCTTTTCGAGGAGCAGGCGGCGGAGCACCTCGTTCGACGGCACCATCGCCTCGATCAGCAGGTCGTGCGGGCCTGACAGGACGCCAACCCAGCGCACCTCGTCGAGCGCGACGACCGCCGCGATCACCGCGTCGTAGCGGTTGGGCGCGACCTGCAACAGGATCAACGCCTGGATCGGCAGCCCAACCCTGGGGCCGTTGGCGTACGCGCCAATGGTGATGATGCCGTCGCGCACGAGCCGATCGATGCGCCTGGCGACGGTGGTGCGCGGGACGCGCAGCGCGCGGGCGATCTTGACGGTCGGTTTGCGTCCATCGTCCTGCAGCTGGCCGATGATGCGCAAATCGAGATCGTCCAACTCCGATCCGTCGGGAGCCGTCTCGGTCATGCAGCCGCCCGCCACGCTATTGACGGAATGACTCGGATCGTAGGGATCTGGCGGGCCGAATGTCAACGATGGTGGGAAAATTTGGACAGAACGCCCAAAAAGTCGTCCCAGATGCTTGACGCACGAATGGGCGCGGCTTAGCCTCGGGTGCCTGTCCACAAGGAGGAAGACGTGCCAGGCGAGTCCACCTCTGGTTTGTCCAATGCCGTTGCCCGCGTCTTATGCGAGTTCGCCGCGCTGCCCGTCGCGGCAGACCGGCTGAGCCTCCTCACGATCCTGGACGACGTCCTCGAACGAAGGCACGTCCTCATGCGCGTCGACCTCACCGACGTGGAGCCGGCCGCCACCTTCGACGCCCAGTGGGAGTAGGCGACCGAGGCACCACCCCGGCGGTCGGCTCAGGCCGACCGTGCTTCCTTTCGGTCGCCGAAGCCGCGCGGCTGATCGAGTCCAGGCGCCTGTCGCCGGTCGAGTTGACACAGTCGGTACTGGAGCGAATGGACGAAACCGAGCCACGGGTGCACGCGTACGCCACCCGACTGGACACAATGGCGCTGGCCTCGGCACGCAGTGCGGAGACTGCCATCTCCGCCGGCGACTACCGTGGCCCGCTCCACGGAATTCCGATTGCACTGAAGGACCTGTTCTACGTGGCCGGCGTGCCGACCAGCGCCGGTTCGGACGTGCTGTCCGACTTCGTCCCTGGCCACGATGCGACCGTGACGGAGCGGCTCCGGCAAGCGGGAGCGGTGTGTGTGGGAAAAACCGTCACGCACGAGTTCGCCTACGGTCAAAACGCGGCACCGACGCGCAATCCGTGGGACCTGGAGCGGACCCCGGGTGGCTCCAGCGCGGGCTCCGGCGCCGCTGTTGCCGCGCACTCGTGTCTGGCTGCGATGGGCACCGACACGGCTGGCTCGATCCGCATGCCTGCTTCCGTCAATGGCGTGGTCGGGCTCAAACCGACATACGGGCGAGTAAGCCGATACGGCGTGGTGCCCCTCAGCTGGTCGCTCGATCACTGCGGACCGCTGACCAAGAGCGTCGAAGACGCGGCGCTGGTGATGAACGCGATTGGTGGTCATGATCGCCGCGATCCCGCCAGCGCCCAGGTGCCGCTTGGTGATCTCACTCGCGACTTGCGGGTGGGTGTGCGCGGGTTGCGCCTGGGTGTACCGAGAAACACTTCTTCGACCGCATTCACCGCACCGTTGGTGACGCGGTGGAGCGAGCGCTCGGTGTGCTGGAACACCTGGGCGCCGTGCGGGTCGAGGTCGAGATCCCGCATATCGACCTGTGCGTCGCGGTAGGTATGGGCATCTTGTTGCCTGAGGCGAGCTCGATCCACCAATCCTGGCTTCGCCAGTATGCGGACCGCTACGACGCCGGCACCCGCCGCATGCTGGAAGCCGGTGAGCTGGTCCTGGCGACGGACTACCTCCGCGCGCAGCGCGCCCGCTCGCTCGTCAAGCGTGGCTTCGCGTCCGTCTTCCGCGACCGGCGCCTCGATGCGCTGATCACGCCGAGCGAGCCTACGGTGGCGACCCGGCTGGACCAGATGACCATCGATTTCGGCCATGGATCAGTGGAGGCAGGCTTCTCGGTGTGGACGCGCCAGACGATTCCGTTCAATGTCTCGGGTATGCCCGCGTTGAGCGTCCCGTGCGGATTTTCGGAACACACTCTGGCAGACGTCAGGGAAGGCCGCGTTGCCGCGGGTCTACCGATCGGCCTGCACATCGCCGGCCGGCCATTTGACGAAGCCACCGTGCTGAGGATCGGCTTCGCGTATGAGTCGGCCACCGACTGGGACATCCGGCGCGCGCCACTGTGAGCCGCCGCCGCGGCCACCGGTAAGCCGCGGCAGATTAGGGGAAGCGCTCCTCGGCCACCGTCGAGAATGGGGTGCCGTCGGCCGGCTGGACGTTGATGGTGACGGTTGCGCTGCCGCCACGCCGCGGCGCGCGGAGCCAGTCGGTCGCGGGCACGACCACTGAGTAGCCCACGCGGCCGGCAAGCAGTCCACCGTCTGGCAGTGGCCCAAAGTCAGCCGCAGCGACGCTGCGAGCGGTCTGCCACACAGTTCCGTCGGGCTCGCGAAGTTTGATCGACAGGTCGCCAGTGAGCGTCGTCTCCTGACCGGAGCGGTCGACCACGACGAAGTCGATGCGCGACCCGAGCGGGTCCGCTTCCAGACTGACCCGCGACACGGCGATCGCGTCGTGCACGGCGATCTCGTTACGCAACATACTCGAGCCGATCTGCCAGACAAGCGACAGAGCCAACAGCACGGGCAGGCCGATGACGACCCAGGTGGCGGCCGAGCCCCGAGACTTTTTCACTTTCGCCCCTTGACTCTGGCCGGCGCCACCACTGGCGGCTGGGCGGGTGCGAGTGCTGATGGCAGCGGCGACCATGTGCCCTGTTCCTTCCTACCTGGCCGCGGCAAGCGGCGTGCGGGCCGCGCGGTGCAGGTCGAGGGCTGGTTGCAGGCCCACCTGGCGCACGACATCGGCAAACAATGTGAGGCCCGGGTCTACCTGTTCGGCCCGCGCGATCGCCTCTCGACTGCGCAGTGTGCGACCGGCCCTGTCCTCCAGCGCGGCTACGTACAGCGCGGCCTTGACGATCTCTGGATGGCTGGCCAGCACGGCCATGGCCAGCTCGAATGCGTCGCGCTGAGCGCCGGCCTCCCAGAGTGCCCCAACCAGCGACAGGCCCACGGCCGGGTCGGATCGCTCGGAGCGCAGCGCCCGGAGCCCCTCAACGGCTTCGTCCGCGCGGCCGCGGCGCAGCAGCGAGATTGCCTCAGCCAGGGGCGACTCGGGCAGCTCACCGGTCAGGCTGACCAGCGCGCGTCGAATGGCCTGGCTATACGGGTCCAGCTCCAGTGCCCGCACCCAGTGACGCAGCGATGAGTCCTTGTCACGACGCTGCTGGTACCAGATCGCCTGGCCAACGTGTGCCAGCGCGTCCTCAGGATCGTAGGCCGCGCACCGTTCAAAGGTCGCCAGTGCCGCGTCGTCGTCGAGCTCGAGCTGCGCCCACGCCAGGACGCGCAAAGCCGCCAGACACGTGGGCAGGCGGTCCAGCGCGCGCAGAGCAAGCGCGGCAGCATCGTCGAAGCGCCGCTCCAGGGCCGCCCGGCGGGCGTCGGCGATCAGGGTCAAGATGTCGGACATGGGCTAGTCGTTCTCCAGCATGAACTTGGCAGGGTCGTCCTGGACGGCGGTGCGCAGGTACTCGACCGCCCGCCGCATGACTGCTGAGCGGGTCAGGCGCCTGGGCGCCACCTGCTGCAAGGCCTGGATGATCTGGTCGAGATCCTCGAGGTGAGCCTCCGACAGATACACCGTGTGCGCCGCGAACTGGCGGTGTGGGCGGCGCACCACCATCGCCATCGATACGTTGTCGGCTTCAGTGGCGATCGGCTGGTCAGGGGCGTAGAAGCCCTCCAGGATCGAAACCTCCTCGCCAACGCGCCCTGTCAGAATGCTGAGCGCAAGACTGGGACGGCGATGACCATTCCCATTCAGAATCCGCAGCTTGGACGTCAGCAAAATCTCGCCGACGGGTCGGGACATTACGAGCTGCCGAGCCACCGCTGCCATCCTTCAGCTACAAAGCTTTCAAACCGCGGCGCTTCGGCCTTCGGGGCCCGTACCACGACGACCTGTGGCTCGGGCTCGGGCGCTTGCGCCACCAGGATCGGCAGCTCGAGCAGGTTCTCGGGCGCCTCGCTGGTCGGCTCCAGGCTCTCCACCTGCTCGGCGACACGGTCGCCGCACGCCTCGAGCACCTCGACCGCCAGGCCGCGGTACGCCCGCGCGCTGGGGCTGCCACCGTCGTACTCCAGAATGCTTCGCCCGACTTTGGCCGTCTCCTTCAGCGCCACGTGAAGGCGGATCTCGGTGCTGAAGACGTTCACCTGGTCGGCAAGGCTCGAGCGCACGACCTTGACCACTTCGCGTGAGTGGGCCGTGCGCTGGTCGACCAGCGTGAGCAGGACGCCGTAGATGTTCAGGGCTGGATTGAGCTGCTCGCGCACGGCGGCGATGGTCTCGAAGATCTGCGCCAGGCCCTGCATGGCCAGGAAGTCCGCCTGAACCGGGATGACGATGCCATGAGCCGCGCGGAGCGCGTTGATGGCCAGCAACCCGAGGCTCGGTAGGCAGTCGATCAGGATGTAGTCGTACCTGGCCTCGATGCCCTTGAGCAGGCCCGCCAGCATCGACTCGCGGTTGAGCGCCGAAACCAGGCTCAATTCAGCCGC
>CBJLVJ010000103.1:0-7916 GCA_966426465.1 uncultured bacterium
TCGAAGCTGGTGAAGCTCGCCACAGGCGACCTGAGCGAGCCGGCCGACCACGAGATCTGCTGCGCGTTGGTGATACCGCTGATCTCCACGAGCGGTTCGTCGAGGCGCACACGACCCGAGAGCTGGTACGTACCAGGCGCCTGCAGGATCGACGCTGGCACGTCCAGGGCGGCCGCCCCGGCGGGCGCGTCATGCGCATCGCCCTGGGCGCGCGCGGGCAGCGCTTCGAGGGCGCTGGCCGCCACCGCCAGGCCGGTCAACTTCAGGAAGAAGCGGCGGTCGATCATCCGTTCATCCCTCCCGTGAGTGCCGCCCCATTGTCCCGGGTTGGGCGCCCGCCGTCGAATTTATCGGCTCGTGGGCCTTCAGGAACGTACGCACGTGGTCTATGGCTTGCTCCTTCAGCTCGGGCGTGTCCTTCCACGGGTAGATCGTGGCTTCGGCATTCGGCGCGAGCCGAACGATATCCTCGCAGACCTGAAATGGATGCGGCGGGACATCGTCGGGCATCACCAGCAAGGGCGTCTGACAGGTACGAACGAAGTCGCGCGAGACGCTGTACACAAAATCCGGGTTCGCACGGTAGAGCGCGTGCAGGTAGGCTTCGACCTGGGCGCTGGAGATGTCCGGGCGACGCGCCATCAGCTCCGGCGCCCACACGTCCCGGCCGGACCGATACAGCACGTCCGGGTTCTCCGGCCGGTGGCCGACCGGCTGGCACAGCACCGCCGCGACGACGCGGTCTGGCGCCCGCTCGGCCAGCTTGAGCACGAATGGGCCGCCAATGCAACAGCCCAGCGCCATGAACTCGCGCATGCCCAGGTGGTCCATCAGCCCCAGCTGGTCATCGGCGAAGGCGCCCCACGGGTCTGTCGTGTCCAACGGACCGCTCGACTCGCCCTGATTGGCATTTCGCTGGTCCATCGTGATGACGTGGTACTGCTCGTTGAACCCGTCGAAGAAGTTGTAAACCGCGGTCGGCCAATTGCTTACGCGCGAGTTCAAGCCGCCGCCAGGTATCACCAGTAGTGGCAACCCGGAGCCGGCCTCCTCGTAACGGATTCGAACGGTTCCTCTTTCGTAGTACGCCATGGTCGACCTCCTCCTGAACTTGCACACCTGGCCCGCCAGTGTACGCCAGCGGTTTAAGTCGACCAGCCGGAGAGGCCTCGTTTAGGATGGGCTCGACCAGCCGCACATGGTCTCGGCCCTGACCGAGGTCCTTGCCTGGCAAGGGAGACACTATGTGGAACAGCTTCAACATGGACACCCAGGGTGGCATCGTCGCCGGGGTGTCGCTGATGACCGGCGGGAGCGGTAACCCGATCCACACCTACATCGCCCGTCCCGATGGTGCCGGTCCCTATCCGGGCGTGGTGATGACGCATCACGCGCCAGGCTGGGATGAGTTCTATCGCGAGTTCGCGCGTCGCTTCGCCGAACATGGCTTCATCGCCATCGTCCCCAATCTGTTCGAGCAATTCGGCCAGGGCACGCCCGACGACGTCGCCGCCGCCGCACGCGGCGCGGGCGGCGTCTCCGACGCCTCGGTCATCGCCGACGCCGAAGCCGCGCTCAATCTGGTCAAGGCTCATCCGACCAGCAACGGCAAGGTGGGCGTCATTGGCACCTGCTCGGGCGGTCGTCATGCGCTGCTGGTCGCGTCGAAGGTGCCGGGCTTCAACGCCGTGGCCGATCTGTGGGGAGCCAACGTGGTGGTACCGCCGGAGCGACTCACGCCGCAGCAGCCGGAGGCCGTGGTCGACATGACGCCCGACCTGAACGTACCGCTGATCGGTCTGTTCGGCAACGACGACATGAATCCGAGTCCAGATCAGGTGAACCAGCACGAGCAGGCACTCAAGGACAACGGCAAGACGTACGTGTTCTACCGCTACGACGGCGCGGGGCATGGATTCTTCTACTACCACATGCCGTCGTACCGTCAGCAGCCGGCAATCGACGGCTGGAACAAGGTCGAAGATTTCTTCAATCAGAATCTCGCGTAGGGGGAGAAACCAGACAATGTGCACCATGATCATGATGCGCACACCGGTCAGCGGCGGCGGCAAGGGCGCAGGTGGTTGGTTCCCCGTCACCCAGGTCAACGTCGGCTACGACCACACGTCGTACCTGCACCAGGAGCACGCGCTGCTGCTGGATTTCGTCAATCCCGGACTGAATCCCGGCGCGCGGGTCGCCGTGGAGCTTGACCTGGCCTCCGGTAAAGCGCTGGTCGCCCAACTGCAGGCGGCGATCCAGGCCGCGGAGGACAGCGGCCTCTGACCACCGTCTACTATCGTCTGACAGGGCGACGAGTCCACGACAGCCTGGCCGGCGGCGGACTCAGCTCAGGGAACCCGTGGCGCGCAGCAGGGTTTCCTGGACCAGCCGTTCGTGCGCCACGGGCCGGTCGGGCTGCCTGGCGCCGGTCAGCACGCCGACAAACGCCTCCAGCTCGCGCTCGTACAGCGCCTGGCGCGAGACAGGCGGCAACGGCAGCACCTGTTCGGCGCCATCCGCACACACCAGGCGGAGGGTGCGGGTCGGATCGAACGGCTCAACAATCGCGCTGCCGCGCGTGCCGTACACCTCGAAGCGGCGGGCGGCTGGCTTTGGCTCCATGGCGGCGATGTCGACAATCGCCAGCGCGCGATCGAACTCCAGCACGCTGACGGTATTGTCGGCATACGACGGCAGCTGCGGTGTCGCGTCGTTGCGCAGGACCGTGTGGACACGCAGCGGTCGGCCCAGCAGCCACACCACCTGGTCCAGCACGTGGCCGCCGAGGTCGTACAGAATGCCGCCCCGATGGCGGCTCTGCTCGGTGCGCTCCGCGAGGTCGATACCCGTCGACATATGGGCGCGAATCTCGAACACGTCGCCAAGCTCACCCGAGCGAGTCAGCTCCGCCACACGCGCAAAGCCCGGGCTGTAGCGGAACATGTAGCCCATCTGGATGTGCAGGTCGCGCCGGGCAGCCTCCTCCAGCACACGCTCGAACGCCGGCCAGTCGTCGCCTGCCGGCTTGTCGAACCACAGGTGCTTGCCGGCCTCGACTGCCGCGTGCGCCATGGCCAGCGACTCGTGGTTGCGGCCTTCGATGGCCACGGCGCTCACGTTCGGGTCCCCGAGAACGTCGGCGGCGGACTCGAACCAGCGCGCGCCCCGAAACTCCGGCAGCCCGCGGCGGGCCGGGTCCGGCTCCCAGATGCCGACGGCCATCACGTCCGGACTTGCGCACAGGGCGAGCCACTTGCCCAGCGCGTGGCCGTGCCGCGTCCCGATCTGCGCCATGCGCAGGCTCACGTCAAGCGGACCGGTTTACCGGTGCGGCCGGACTCGTACACGCCCTGGATAACGGCCACCACGCGGCGACCGTCTTCGCCGCTCACCGCAGGTGGGCGTTTGTCGCGCACCGCGCCGATCACGTCGCGCAGCTGGTGGGCATGAAAATTCGGTAGATCACCCGAGCTGAGCTGGATCGCTCCGTCGCGCGTGACCGGGCCCTGGCCGTCGTTGCGGATCGTCCACACGTCGTTGGTGCCGACATCCCACGGGCCCTGCGCCACCTGCCGCTCCACCTGCCAGCAATCCAGGCTGACCGTCGCACCGGACTCGCCGACCAGTGTCACGCCGTGGATCCGACGCTCCGGATTCATGGACACCGTGCCCTTCAGGATGCCGAGCGCGCCGGACCTGAACCTGATCACGGCGACGGCGTTGTCTTCGATCTCCACGTAGGGATGGTTCAGGTTGGCCCAATAACCGAAGATCTCCTCCGCCGGCCCCATGTACCACAGCAGGAAGTCGATGTTGTGCGGCGCCTGGTTCATCAGCACGCCGCCGCCTTCCGTGTCCCACCGGCCGCGCCACGCGTCCCGGCGATAGTAGGCTTCATCGCGCCACATCTCGGTCACCGATTCGCCGAGCAGCGGGTGGGAGCCGAGCAGGCCGCTATCGATCGCGTGCCGGACCCGCTGGGCAGCCGGGAACCAGCGGCGCTGCGACATCGTCGACAGCATCGTTCCATGCCTGGCGGAGGCTTCCAGCACACGGTCGGCGTCCTCGAGCGTTGCCGTCATTGGCTTCTCGACCACGCCGTGGATGCCGCGCTCGGCTGCCAGAATCAGGGGTTCGGCGTGCTGTGGGTGCGGCGAACACACGCACACCACCTCGAGTCCGCCCCCGTCCAGCATGGCGCGCGCCGAGTCGAAGTGTCGAGGGATGCTCCAGCGCTCGGCGAACGCCGCTGCGCGAGCAGGCACGGCGTCACAGCAGGCGACCAGCTCGGCGTCGTCGGCGAGCGCGGCGAGTCCGGCAGCGTGGGTATTGGCGATACCGCCGGTGCCGACGATCCCGAAACGAATCCTGGAACGTGTCATCCGGCGATCTGGGTGTTCTCCAGGACGACGAAGTCGTCCCGGTTGATGGAGATACCTTTGACCTTCTTGTTCATGGCGACCAGGGTGATGTCGTCGCAGATGGTGACCAGCCAGGACTCATCCAGGATCACGTCGCGCAAACCCTGAAAGGCAGCCTGCTGGGCCTCCGGCGTAATCGCGGCATTGGCCGTTTCGATCGCCTTCTGCCAGCGGTCCAGGATGGGCGCCGCGGAGCCCTTGAGCACCGGATTGTTCTGGACGCGCATGAGCGAGTTCAGCGTCACCCAGGTCGGGTATTTCCCGCAGTTGCCAAGAATGCCGTAGCTCATCTGGTAGTCGCCAGCGAACGCGTGCTGGCCTGATTCCACGGACGAGATCTGCTGCACGTCGAGGTTGACGCCGATGCTAGCCAGGTCGGCCTGAACGATCTGCGCGATGGAAATGCCGGTCGTGTCACCCTGCACGACGAACAGGACCGCGCTCCAGTTCGGATTCCCAGCCGCCTCGAACATCTGCTTAGCCTTCTGCAGGTCGAATGGATACTGCTTGACGGTCTCGGTCTCGTAGGCCGGGCCGGTCTGGCCAAATGGCAAAACCTGCGGGCGGGCGTAGCCGTAGAACACTTTATCGACAATGCCCTGGCGATTGATGGCGTACTGGAATCCCTGGCGGATCAACTTGTTGTCCATCGGCGCCATGCTGGGATTCAAACGGAAGGGGTAGACCTCCGTGCCTGGCGGGCCCTGGTAGATGTCGAACTGATCCTTGAGCCGCGTCGTGTAGCTGGGTGGGAGGAAGCTGACGATGTCGTTCGTGCCGGCCTGCAGACCTGCCACCTGCGCGTCGATGTCGTTGGAGAGGTGGTAGACGATCGTGCCCAGCGACGGGCCCGGCTTCTTCCAGAAGCCGTCGTACCGCTTCAGAACCAGCTGGTTGTTGGGGTTGTACGACTCCACCGCGAACGGCCCGGATCCGATCGCCTTGGTCTTGAGCGCGTCGAAGTCGAGCGAGTCGGGCGCCATGATATTGATGGAGTCGAGGATGTCCGTGACCACCCGCTCCGGAGTCGGGCCCTGCATCGTCATCTGCAGAGTCATGTCGTCGGTCCTGGTCAGGTCCTTGATGCGAGGGATGATGCTGAAGATCTGGTAGGAAAACTTGGAGTCCTTGGCCTTGTCGTAGTTGGCGAGGATGGCGTCGGCGTTGATCGGCTTGCCATCGTGGAAGGTGGCGCCCTGCCGCAGCTTGATCGTGGCGCTCGAGCCGTCGGGCGCGATGGTCCACGACTCGGCCAGGCGCGGCACCGGCTTGCCGTCCTGGTCGTAGGTCAGCAACGTGTCGTAGATCGCGGCCTGGTTGGTGTACGAGGCGATGTCGAGGTCGAAGCCGTTGAGGTCCTGAAGGACGCGGCCGAGCCCGACATTGAGCGTCCCGCTGCTGGCGCCTGCGGCGGGCTGGCCGGCGGCAGCGCTGGTCGGCGCGGCGGCCGGAGCACCGCTGCTACTGGTCGTTGGCGCCGCGGCCGGAGCACCGCCGCTGGAGGTGGGTGGTTGGGCCTGGGTGCCACATGCGGCGAGCAGTGACGTGCCGAAAATGGCGCCTCCAGCGAGCAGCGCGGAACGCCACACGAAGGCGCGCCGGGTCAACGAAGTCATGCGATGCGGTCCTTCCTGGATCAGAGCCCTTCGGGAAAGTGGCAAGCGGCCGGGTGACCGGTGCCGCGCTCGACGAGCGCCGGAACTTCGGCGGCGCAGAGATCCTGCGCCTTCCAGCAACGCGTCCTGAACCGACAGCCGGAGGGCGGGTCGGCCGGGTTCGGGACGTCGCCGCGAAGGATGATACGCTGCCGGCGCCCGCGCAGGGCCGGGTCGGAGATTGGCACGGCCGACAGCAGCGCTTTCACGTACGGATGTGTGGGGCGGCCATAGATCTCCGCCGCCCGACCGGTTTCGACGATCTTGCCGAGGTACATGACCGCCACGCGGTCGGCGATCTGGCGCACCACCGCCAGGTCGTGCGAGATGAACAGGTACGCCACGGACAGGTCGCGTTGCAGGTCGCGCAGCAGATTGATGATCTGCGCCTGGGTCGAGACGTCCAGCGCGGCGACGGGCTCGTCCAGCACGAGCACATCCGGTTGCAGCGCCAGGGCGCGCGCAATCGCGATACGCTGCCGCTGGCCACCGGAGAACTGTCCGGAGAGTCGGTCCGCATCCTGGAGTGGGATCCCGACCCGGTCCAGCAGCTCGTCGACGCGCACGCGCTCGGTCGCCCGGTCGTACAGGCGGTGGATGCGCATCGGCTCGGCCACCGACTGTCGCGCGGACAGACGCGGGTTGAGAGACGAGTACGGGTCCTGGAAGACCATCTGGATGCGGCGGCGGAACCGACGCAGCTCGGAGCCCTGCACCCGCGTCACGTCCTGGCCGCGGAAGCTGATGCGGCCGCCGGTGGGCTCGAGCAGGCGGACCACCGTCCGCGCCAGGGTCGATTTGCCACAGCCGGACTCGCCGACGAGCGCGAGCGTTTCGCCGGGCGCCAGTCGCACGTCGACGCCGTCCACCGCCCGCACGGAGCCGACTACCCGCCGCAGCGCGCCGGCCGTGATCGGGTAGTACTTCGTCAGGTCGGCCACCTCGAGCAGCGGCTCACCGGCCAGATCGGATCGGCGACGGGCCTCGGTGGGCGCGGCGGTGGTGGTCATCCGACCACCTGCCCGGCCTGGACCTCGGGCCAGAAGTGACACGCGGCGACGTGCGACGATGTGTCAGTCGCATACAGCGATGGCGGCTGTTCCACGCACGCGGCTCGGCCCTGGTACAGGTAGCAGCGCGGGTGGAAGGGGCAGCCAGACGGCCGGTTGGCCGGACTCGGCTGCTGGCCGGGGATCTGGGCCAGCTGATCCGTCCGCACCTCCAGCGGCGGCACGCTGCGCATCAGGCCGACGGTGTACGGGTGTCGCGGCTGGTGGAACAGCTCGTCGACGGTCGCCTCCTCGACGGCGCGCCCGGCGTACATGACGACCACGCGATCGGCCAGTTCGGCCACCAGGCTCAGGTTGTGCGTGATCAGCACGAGCGAGGTGTTGAACTCGCGCAGAGCATCGCGCAGCACTTCGAGGATCTGGGCCTGGATGGTCACGTCGAGGGCAGTGGTCGGCTCATCCGCGATCAACAGGCAGGGCGAGTTGGCCAGGGCCATGGCGATCATCACCCGCTGGGCCATGCCACCCGAGAACTCGTGCGGGTACTGTTGCACGCGGCGCCGCGGGTTGGGGATGTCAACCAGGTCGAGCAGCTGGAGCCCGGTGAGCACGCCGAGGATCGCGGCCTGCGTCCCGCGGTTCGAGGACCTTCCCTGCGCCGCGGTCCAGTAGTCCGGCCCGTTGTCCCAGTTGTTCGCGTAGAAGATCCAGCTCGCGACCACCGTGACCCAGTCGCTCAGGATGTTCATCACGTAGTATGTCGCCGTGAAGCGGAGCCAGTAGCCCTCGAACCCGGTCGCCTCGCTCACCGGCCGGTGGATCCACCG
>CBJLVJ010000104.1:0-7812 GCA_966426465.1 uncultured bacterium
CGTGCTCGGCCAGCTGGTGTCCTTCAACCTGCTGATCGTCGCCACCCGGCCGCTGTTCGATCTCCTGGGAACCGTTGTCCTCCTGTTGCTGTACGCCATCGTGATTCCGCTGGCGTACGTGGTCGAGTGGCTGATCTACCTGATCCTGAGCCTGATCCATTTGAACGTGGATCAGCCGCCGCCCCAACCACCTCAACCTTCAGACGTGGACGACCTCCTGCAACGGCTGGTCGCTCAGGTCCTCACGCCCGAGATGGTCGTCGCGTTGAAAGCTGTTGGCGCGGCAGCACTGTTGCTGGTGGCACTGGTGGTCGTGTCGCGGGCAGTAAAGCGCTGGCGCCCCTCGAGCGTTGACGCGGCGGTCGCCAACGAGGAGCGTGACTCGGTGTTTGCTGCCGAACTCGTCCTGCGCGCCGTACGCGCCTGGCTGCGCTGGCTGCGGCGGCTGCTTCGGCGCACGGGAGCGTCCGCCAATGGACCTGCCAAGCTGGCGACCGACCTCGGGGCGGCGGCTGCGGAGCAACCGCTGTCAGTTCGCGCTCTGTACCGCCGCGGGCTGCGTCTCGGCGAAAGCGTCGGCGCGCGGCGGGCGCTGGCGACGACACCGCTGGAGCATTTGCCGATACTCCAGGCCTCGCTAGATCCGCCTGAAGGCCTCACAGAGCTCACCGCAGCCTATGTCCAGGCGCGTTACGCCGAGGCTACCTACACGCCGGACGAGATCGCCGAGCTTGGCGCAAGCGTGGATCGACTGCGTGCGAAGTTTGGACCTGAGTGAACCTTTGGCGCATACTGCCGGCGATCCGGCCATGCGCAGTTTACCTGGCTACTCCCTCGTCCTGTTGCTGGCCGTCGTGCTGATCGGCACCACGCCGATGGGCACCGGGGCCGGTGTGCACCAGTTCGACCTGCTGCATCCGCTCTTTTCGCACGTCCACGTGGTGAACGGGCGGATGCTGACGCACGAGCAGATGCAGCGCGGCGACATGGGCGCCCAACGCGTGTCGACGGGGCCCGCGCTGGGCGCTGCGAGCGGCTCAAACGTCGCCGACGGCGACCTGGGCGTGGTCGGCACCGATCGACCCGCGCAGCTCCTCGTTGCTCTTCCGACCTGGAGCATGCGACGTGCCGACTGGCTCGTCGCTGTGCCACTCGACCGCCTGGAAGCGCCTCCCGACCCACCGCCTACCCCCAGCGCGCCAACTGCATAGCGTGTTCCGCTCCGCGTGGAGCGATTTTCTGGTGAGTTAGTTGACGTGTCGAGGAACGGTGATCGTGAAACTCAGAAATTCGGGGATTTGGGCTGCACTGAGCGGCGCTGTGGGCGCGCGCGTCCGCGCCGTGCTGGCCGTGGCAGCGCTCGTCGTGCTGGCGGCGCTGCCGGGCACGGCATGGGCGCATGCCAATCTGGACCGCGCCGAGCCGGCGCCAGGCTCGCAGCTCGATCAGGCGCCGCGCGAGCTTGACCTGTCGTTCAGCGAGGCGGTCGATGGCAGCTTCAGCCGGATTCAGCTGCTCAATACGCGCGGAGAGGCCGTCGATCGGGGCGATAGTCACGTCGCTCCGAACGATGCCCGCTCAATGGTGGTCACGCTGCCCGCGCAGCTGCCCGAGGGCGTCTATACCGTGGCGTGGCGGACGCTGTCGGCGGTCGACGGCCACACGGTCAACGGCGCCTATCCGCTGATCGTTGGGCCAATACCCGAAGAAGGCCTGCCCGTCGCGACGAGCGCCACCTCGTCGCAGGCCACCTTTGCTCCGGAAACGGCCCTGGGGCGGTGGTGGTTCTTTGTCGCCGCCAGCGCTGTTTTCGGAACGCTGCTCAGCTGGCACATCGTGTTCCGGCCCCTCTTCGGCCGCACCAACCCGGCCGCGTTGCCGCTCGCGGCGGCGCGCGCCCGTCGGCTCGCGCTGGGCAGCGCCATCGTGTTGCTTGTCGGCACGCTGTATGTGGCCGTAGCCCAGGCCGCCACCGCCGCGGACGTGCCGCTCTGGGCGAGCTTCGGCCAACCGCTGGTCGACCTGCTGAGCCGTGGCCGGTTCGCGACGTTGTGGTGGGCGCGCCTGGCGCTGGTTCTTGTCGCCCTGGGCCTGCTGGCCTGGCGCGGCGTGCGACGCTGGCCAGGCCAGGTGGCGCTGGCCGCCTCGGCGCTGGCGCTGCTGACCAGCAGCCTGAACAGCCACGGCGCGGCGCTGCTGTCAGGGGCCTACCTTGGTGTAGCGGTCGATTGGCTGCACTTCGTCGGTGTGGCCGCCTGGATTGGTGGCCTGCTGACCCTCACGTACGTGCTGCCAGTGGTGGTGCACGCCAGTCAGGGCTCTGGCGAGCGCGTCCTCGCCCGGGCAGTGAGCGGCTTCTCGACGATGGCACTGGTGGCCGTTGGCGTGATTGTCGTCACGGGGGTGTTTCAGACCTGGCTCGAAGTGGGCTCCTGGGAGGGCCTTGTCCAGACGGTCTATGGCCTGAGCATCACGGCAAAGATCGCCTTGCTGGTGGTCATGCTGCTGCTTGCCGGGTTCAACCTGCTGATCGTTCGGCCGCGCCTCGCACGCGCGGCGGCCAGCGGCTCGAGCGCGGTGGGATCGGCGCTGGCGCGGCGGCTCTCGCTGGCCGTTCGCGGCGAAGTCGCGCTGGGATTCGCCATCCTGGCCGTCGCGGCGATCCTGACCGGACTTTCTCCGGCGCGCGACGAGCTTGCTCGACGTTCGGGCGATGTGCAGTCCGGGCCTGTGGACCGGCAGGTTGACGCGAGCGGACTCAACGTCCGTATTCAGATCACCCCGGCGGTGCTGGGCATCAACCGGATGGCGGTGCAATTGCCCGGCGTCGATCCGTCGCAGGTCGAACGTGTTCAGCTGACGTTCACCTACCTGGATTCCGAGCTGGGCAGCCAGCCGGTTGTGCTGCCTGAGTCGAGCACGGCGCCAGACACCTGGACGACTACCTCGGCCCTGCTCTCGCAAGCTGGCACGTGGCAAGCCGAGATGCTGGTGCGCCGGACCGGACAGGATGACGCTCGCACGGCGGTGCGTTTCGTCGTGGCTGGCCCCGGTGGTGCGCCCCAGGCGGCGACCAGCGTGAGCGGCGCGTACCCCCTGCTGCCGTCTGCTCCCGTGGCGCTGGCCTACGCGCTCATCGCGGCAGGCGCGGTCGTCGCGGTAGTGGCGCTGGTGCGCAGCGTGCGCGAGCCGCGCCGACGGCGCGCGTTTCAGCGGCAGGCGGCGCTGGTCGTGGCTGGCGTCGTCATCCTCGCCTGTGGCGGATACGTGTATGCCGCCGAGCAACGCAACGGAGTACCCCTGGATGTGGTCAACGTCCGCGATCCGGTTCCACCAGATGAACACTCGCTGGCGATCGGGCGCGACGTCTACACCACCAACTGCGAGACCTGCCACGGTGAGACCGGCCGAGGCGACGGACCGTCAGGCTTGCGCCTGGTGCCCAGACCCGCCGATCTCCACATCCACATGGCGCCAGGCGTGCACACCGACGGCGAGCTGTATTACTGGGTCAGCTACGGCGTGGCCGGCACGGCGATGCCAGCCTGGAAGGAGCACGGGCTCACCGACGAGCAGATCTGGAGCGTGATCAACTACGCTCGCGCCACCTTCGGCAACTCCTGACTTGCCGAACGAGCGCCGGCGAAGGTGGCTCTGGGCGGCGGCAGTGGTCGCGGTCGGGCTCGCCCTGGCCAGCGGCCCTGTCACCGTCGCGGCCCACGCGGTCTTGCTGCGCGGGACGCCATCCAATCGCCAGACGCTGACACGCGCGCCCGACCAGGTGGAGCTGCTGTTCAGCGAGCCGCTGGATCGCGTCTTCAGCTCCGTACGCGTGGTCAACGCGGCCGGCCAGCGTGTGGACACGGGGGACGGCCAGGTCGACCCGAGCAATGACCACCTCCTGGTGGTGACGCTCTCACCGGGGCTGCCCAACGGCCAGTACACAGTCGAGTGGCGCAGTCTGTCGTCTATCGACGTTCACCCTGACGAAGGTCAGTACCAGCTGTTTGTGGGCGTGCCGGTTGTCCAGCAAGCTGCGTCCAGCGCCGCGGGGGTAATCACGGCGACGCCTTAGACGACGTTCGGACGATGGTGGTTCTACCTCGGGGCGAGCCTGTGCGGCGGAAGCCTGGCGATGTGGAAATTCGTGCTCAGCCGCATCCTGTCGGGTCCCCACGCCGGGCTGCGAGCGGCGGTTCGTGGCCGGGCCTATCGCCTGGTTGTGCTGGGAGGCGTGCTGCTCATCGTGGGCACGCTGTTCACCGCTGCCGCGCAGGCGGCCGCGGCAGCCAACGTGTCCTTGCTCGGCGCGCTCGGGCAGCCGATTGCCGACCTGCTGCTACGCGGCCGCTTCGCATCGATATGGTGGCCGCGTATGGGTCTGGAGGTAGCAAGCCTGCTGCTGATCGTGTTCGGTGGTCTGGAGGGTCTGGCCTCGGAATGCGCCCTGGCGACATTGCCGGCGGTGCTGCTGACCAGCGCGCTGACCAGCCATGGCGCCGCCGTCCCGCTTGGCGCGGCGGCCGGCATCGCCATCGACTGGCTGCACATCCTCGGAGCGACCGCCTGGGTGGGCGGCTTGATCGGCCTGGCCGTGCTCGCACCAACGATGTGGCGCGTCGCCTCGAGCGGGTCGGACCCGCTCGCGCGTCGCCTCGTCGTCAGCTTCGGCCAGTTCGCGCTCGCGGCTTCGCTCGCGGTAGCTCTGTCCGGCGGGCTTCAGAGCATGCTGGAGCTGGGCTCCTGGGCGGCGCTGCTGTCGACCGCGTATGGCCGGCTCGTGCTGGTCAAGGTTGGCCTGCTGGTGGTGATGCTGCTGTTGGCTGTCTCGAACGAGTGGCGCTCGAGGCGGGCCGCATTCGCCGGTCCTGGCATCGTCGGCGGCGTGCGAGCGGAGGTGGCCGTTGGCTTGATCGTGCTGGCGGTCGCGGCGCTCCTCAGCGGTACGCCCCCGAGCACCTCCAGTAGTTAGCGCGGACGGGGTGGGCGGCGCGGACCGAAGCCGCCGCCGCGGCCTGGGGGTCGGCCGCCGCGCGGACCCCGCTCCTGGTAAGGCCCGCGTGGCTGGTACGGGCCACGTGGAGGACGATCCTCGAAGTCGCGCGGGCGGCGCTCCTGGTACGGCTCACGCGGAGGACGATCGTCGAACTCGCGCTCGCGAAACGGCGGCCGCCGCGGCCGATCTTCAAAGTCGCGCGGACCACGTTCTGGTGGTTCTTCGCGGGTCTGTCCGCCGCGCGGCCCGGGCGCCGGGCGCCAGGTTCGACTCGAGGCGGTCGCGTTGCGCGTGTGCTCGGGCGCCGTGAGGTGCCAGCTCAGCACGGTGGCCACCGCGCGCGCGATGATGCCGGCCAGTGCCTGGTCGTCGAGCTCACCGTCGGCCTGGCTGCGCGCATCCGCGAGCTCAGCGCGAATGCGCCGACGCAGCTCGGCTTCGATAGCCGCGGCCGTGCGTGGCGTGGGGCGGTTGGAGCGGGGCGCCTCGGCCATCGTCTTCAGTCTCGCCTTCTGATGGTACGCCTCGGCAGGGTAGAACTGGTCCACTGGCTCGAGCCGGCTGACTCGTGCCTGGTCTGGTGGTGGGTGGCCATACAATCGGGTGTAAGTATGGCCGAGGCAGAGCCCGGCGGCGATGGCGGCGAAGCCGGCCTGTCCCAGTCGAGCGCGTACGTAGTCGAAGGTGGCTCTCCGCTGCGCGGGAGCATTCCCATTTCGGGCGCCAAGAACGCCGTGCTCAAGCTCATGGCTGCGGCGGTGCTGTGCGAGGAGCCCTGCACCATCGCGAACGCGCCGCGCATCGCCGACGTTGAGACGATCCTCGAGGTGCTGTGTGACCTGGGCGCTGAGGCCAGCTGGGTGGGCGACCACGAGCTGCGTATTCACGCGCGCGATCTCGATTGGGACTTCATTCCCCTGGAAGCTGCCAAGCGGCTGCGTGCGTCGTTCGTGCTGCTCGGCCCGATGCTCGGGCGACGGGGCAAGATCATCATCCCCAATCCCGGCGGCGACCGTATCGGCCGACGCCCGGTAAACGTCCACGTCGAAGCGCTGCGCGCGCTCGGCGCTGAGATCGAGTACAAGTGGGGCTACTACTACGCGCGCACACCTGGCGGCCTGCGCGGAACCGAGCTTCGCCTGGGCGAAGCCAGCGTGACCGGCACCGAGAACGTGCTCATGTCCGCCGTGCTCGCCACCGGCCGCACGACCATCCACAATGCCGCGGCGGAGCCTGAGGTCGACAACCTGATCGACTTTCTGAACGCCATGGGCGGGTGCGTCCGGCGCGATCCGCGGTATCGACACACGATCGTCGTCGAGGGTGTTCGGCGCGATGGGCTGCACGGGGCACGGGTAGAGGTCATTCCCGATCGCATCGAAGCGGGCTCGTTCGCGATCGCGGCGGCAGTCACGGGCGGCGAGCTGCTGCTCGAAGGCGCCCAGGCCGACCACCTGGGGGCCTTCTTCGATGCGCTACGTCAGACTGGCATCGAGGTGGCATGTGAGCCACACGGCATTCGCGTGGGTGGCCGACCCCCGTTCCGCGAGCACCGCATCACCACGGCCATCTACCCTGGCTTTCCTACCGACCTGCAAGCGCCGTTTTCGCTGGCGCTCGTCGAGGCCGACGGTGTCAGCACTATCAAGGAAACGCTGTACGAGGACCGCTTCGACTACGCGGCCGCGCTGCAGCGCATGGGGGCCAATATTCACGTGTTCGATGCGCACACAGCGGTGTTCTACGGGCCGAGCCAGTTGCACGGCTCCGAAGTGATCATTCCCGACCTGCGCGCTGGGGCAACGCTGGTGCTGGCTGCGCTGGCCGCTGACGGCGTCAGTCGGATACTTGGCACCGAGCACGTTGTACGTGGCTACGAGAACATGGTCGGCAAACTGAGCCGCGTCGGTGCGCGCATCACCGAGGAGCAGGTCTCGTGACAGTTGAAGAGCTGGTACGCAGCGCGGATGGGCTGGTGGTCTGTTGCCTTCGCAACGTCGGGCCGCTGGAGAACAATATCTTCGTCGTCTCCGACGCAGAGACGCGCGAAGCGTACGTGATCGACGGTGGCTACGAGCCAGAGGCGATCGCTCGGGCTGCCGAGGGGCTGCGCGTCAAAGCCATACTCGTGACCCACGGCCACCGCGATCACCACGAGAACGTCGGCACGTTGAAGCGCTTGCTGGACGCGCCGGTCGCGATCGGTATCGACGACGCGGCCCTGCTGAGCGTCGAGCCGGATTCGCTGATTGTCGATCAGCAGTCGTTCAACTTCGGGCCGCACGCGTTGCAGGCGATCCACACGCCCGGGCACACGCCCGGGTCGACCTGCTTCGTGTACCGCGAGCACCTGTTCACCGGTGACACGCTGTTTCCTGGTGGGCCGGGGAACACGCAGAACGACCCCGTGCGCTTCGAGCGAATCATCTCCAGCATTCGCGAGCGCCTGTTCTCGTTGCCTGACGAGACAAACGTCTATCCAGGCCACGGCCGCGACACGACCATCGGCCGCGAGCGACCGCACCTCGAGGAGTGGATCGCCCGCGGCTGGTAGAGCGCCTTAGCGGCGGGTGATCGAGGTCTTCTCCATCTCGAGGCGGCCGGGGTGCCACAGCTCCTTGAGGCTGGCCAGGCGCTGCTGCCAGTCCAGTTCAGACACCGTCTGCGCCGCCTGGCGGGCGGCCCGGTCACTCCAGCGCGCGGCTTTCTGGCCGCGGCGGGCGGCCTGCTCGGCCCGGCCTCGAACGTCGCGGGCGCGCTCACGCGCCTCGCTCTCCGGGCTGCGCGACCTCGAGCGCTGCCAGGCCCACACCAGG
>CBJLVJ010000105.1:0-7780 GCA_966426465.1 uncultured bacterium
AAGCATCCGCGCGGAGCTCCCTGAAACGCAGGTAATTATTCTGACCGGCGTCAGCGACCAGGACGTCTCCGTCGTTCGAGCAGTCCAGGCCGGCGCAATCAGCTACCTGGAGAAGAGTGCAGACACAGCCGAGCTGGTGCGGACAATTCGTTCGGCAGCTGCGGGGCAGGTGCGCCTTTCGTCGCACGCCGCCGCTCGGCTGATGCAGGAGATGCGATCGCCCACGAACCAGGTGCCGCTCACGGACAGAGAGCGGGAGGTATTGCGGCAGATAGCCACCGGCCGAACAAATAAAGAGATCGCGCGATCGCTGGATATTGCCTTGACCACGGTCAAATCACACGTCAGAGCTATCCTCGACAAGCTCGGCGTGGACAGCCGAACTCAGGCTGCAATCCGGGCGCTCCGCTCCGACGTCGTGTCGCTAGACAAACTGCAAGCAGCTTGAGCGCGCGCCGCCCGTCGCAGAGGCGAGGTGACCACGCCGCGGCGATCCAACTGGATCGTCTCAGTGATCGAATGCGAGGTACTGGTGCACGGACCGCACCGCTGCTGAACCTTCACCAACGGCGGCCGCGACTCGCTTCATGGAGCCCGACCTGAGATCACCAACGACGAACAACCCGGGCCTGCTTGACTCGAACGGAAGCGGTCGACGGCTCGCGGCCTTCCAACTGTCATCGAGGTGCTCGTCCTTGAGAGACAGGTCTGTGAGAGCGAAATCATGCTCGTCCAGTGCAGCGCACCCGGAAAGCCAGTCGGAGCTCGGATCGGCCCCAATCAGCGAGAACAATCCCGAGCATGGCATGACGGTTTCACCATCCGGACCCGTCACGCGCACCGCGGCCAGAGTGCTGCCGCCATCCAGGCCAGTCACGTGTGAGCTGAGGTGCACGTCCACTGCGGGGTGCGCCTCAATTCGATCGACCAGGTAGCGCGACATGTTCCTGCCCAGGTCGGGACTGCGAATGACCAGCGCAACGGAGCCGCCTGCCTCCGCGAGGAACAGCGCCGCCTGACCCGCCGAGTTGCCACCACCAACGACCACCACCGGTGAGCCCGCACACAGTCGAGCTTCAAGCTCAGTCGCGGCATAGTACACGCCGTTGCCTTCGAATTGCTCGAGACGGTCGACCGGGAGTCGCCTGTATCTCGCGCCCGTGGCGGCAATCACGGCTCGACCGGCCACGTCGGTGCCGTCGCTGAGACGGATCAGCAGGTGTCCGTTCTCTTCGCGCAAGGACGTTGCGGCGCACGGGCTGGTGAGAAACGCGCCGAATTTTTCGGCCTGCACCAGCGCCCGTTGGGTCAAGTCGTCGCCCGAGATGCCCGTCGGAAAGCCAAGGTAATTTTCGATGCGCGAGCTGCTGCCTGCTTGCCCGCCGACCGCAATCATCTCGACGACCAATGTGCGGAGGCCCTCCGAAGCACCATACACCGCCGCCGCAAGTCCAGCCGGACCTCCACCTGCGATCACCAGGTCAAAGGTGCGGCTCGCCAGGCTCGCAACCGTCAAGCCGAGATATTCAGCCAGAGCTCCGGCAGTCATTCGGCGCAAAACGGTGTCACCGGCGAACACAACGGGCAGTTCGGCTGGACTGACGCCGGCCGTTTGCAAAAGCTCCTCTATCGACGCGTCCCGGTCAGGGTCGAGCCACTCGTGTGGGACACGGCTGCGAGTGAGGTATTCGCGAATCCGACGAGTCTCCGGTGAAAAGCGAGAGCCCACCAGCCGCAACGAGTCCGCCGCACTCCTGAGCAGGAGCGCTCGACGAGCCATGAGCGCCTTGAGGATAATGTCGCTGAGCCTCGGCTGCGTCGCGATCAGCGTTCGCAGCGCCTCCCGCGACACCACTACGATCTCACCAGGTTCGACCACGCGCGCGGAGACGAACAGGCGCAGGCCAGTGACGAGATTGAGCTCGCCGAGGAAGCGTCCTGCTCCGTGCCGAGCGATGACGCGGTCATTCCCATGGGCATGAACGACAATCTCGACCGCGCCAGACAAGACGACGTAGAACTCGTTCGTCTGGTCGCCTTGGCGAAAGAGATAATCTTTCGCGTGTGTGGATCGGCGGCTGCCATAGCTTTGCACCAGGCCAAGATCGGCATCGCTCAGCGTGGGAAAAGCTTCGGCGTACTCTGAGGACACGCGCCTACCTTATACCCCGGCGCTTGCTCGCTGGGCCGCACTTCGTGCCGTGGGCTGGCTCACATGTGCACGCCGTGCTGGATGCCCCGCCACGGCGCTAGCCCGAGTACAGGTTGACCAGTCCATATACTAGTACCGTCAATGCATGCGCTTCCCGATGTGCTCTGGCGCCAGGGACGAGGAAGGCGGCCATGCGCGCGGGCAGACGGCCAACCAGCTTCGTGGATTGTCGATCTGGCGCCGCTCGGTACGACGTGTCTGAGGAGGAGGCCCAGCTGACATGAGTAGACGACCGGGGAACGGCAAGCGCCAGTCCAGCGGGACCAGGGCGACGCTCGGGCGCGGGCGCTCCATCATCAACCCCGACGATCTGCCGCACACGGAGCATTCGCACGAGCTGGTGGGAGCACACTTCGGCGTGCCGATCTCACTCATCCTGGTGCATTCCGGGCCGGGTACCGGTCCGGCGATGCACCGCCACGACTATGCCGAGGTGTTCGTGCTCGAGCAGGGTACGGCTACGTTTCGCGTGGAAGACGCGGAGTTCGTCGCCCAGCCCGGCCAGATCGTGATCGCGCCGCCCGGTGCCTCTCACGGGTTCACCAACACCGGCTCCGGGCAGCTGCGCCTGACGGCGATCCACACCGCCCCGAACTTCAAAACCGAGTGGCTCGCAGAGCCAGACACGGAGTGGGTCTCTCCCAGAACGTGAGTTCGAGCGACGGGTGACCGGCTGGCCACACTGGCAGCGGCAGAGCCTCCGGCTCGCAGCAGGCCGTCGGCGACCACGCGCTTCGGCAGCGGTCGCGCTGGCACCTTTCAGGCGGCGAGGCCTGATTGGAATTCGGGTCAGGCGGGACGGGGCGGCAGAAACCCAAACTCCCGCGCTCGCGCCAGCGCGTCGTCGCGCGCGATCTGACTGAGCTCGCTCAGGAACGCCGCGCAGTCGTCGAGACAGGCGCCGGTAAACCGGCTGAGCGCGTGTTCGGTTCCGGGGCCGGGAACGAACTCGCCGTCGCGCACGGCCAGGGTGCCGAGCAGCAACAGCCGCTCGTCGTCATCTGCAAGCCCGCGTACATATTCGGCCAGCATCTCGAGCGCGCAAGCATGCTGATCCAGACGTTCAGCGGCGGCTCGCGGGGTGCCGGCTTGGCGGAGCAGCGTCGCGCGGGTGAGGATATAACGTGTGACGGGGTCGCGGGTAGGTATCGCCATGGGCCCGGCTGACCTTTCTTGCCGGTTGCCTGCCTGAAGCATAGCGCCGATGCTGCGAGCAAGACGCCATTAATCTCATTGCATTGTTGCCCTCAGTGAGAAACAGTACGAGTTGTTGCGCAGCTCGCCGCGACCGGGCGCGCCTGCCGGGAGGACTCCCTCGAAGGTGGCGCCAACCTTCTCGGCCACGCGTCGGCTGGCGACGTTTTCGACCGCGATAAGCAGCTCGAGCCGGCGAAGGCCCAGGTCCTCGAAACCGAACTGCCGGATGAGCCGGACCGCCGCGGTGGCGATGCCCTGACCCGTCTGACCCGTCCGCACCCAGTAGCCGACATTTGCCGTGTCGTTGCGGATATCGTCCAGGCCTACCCGACCGAGGACTGCAGTCGATCCGAGTCTGCTGATAGCGAAGTCGTACCAGGCGTCGGCGTGCCACGCTTGAATGGACTCGGCAACGTGGCGCACTGCTGTTTCAAAGGTAGCGCCGTGCTGCCACGTCTTCATCCATGGACCGATCTCGCGGACTGATTCGCGGGCTGCCTCGAACATAGCCAGCTCGATCCCAGGTTCGTACGCCCGAATAGTGATCGTGCCGTCGCTCAGCTCAGTCCGCATGAGTGCGTTGGAAGCTAGTCCTACGGCGCTCGCCTCGGCAGAGGCTTGTTAAGGTTTCCTTAAGACAAAGGTCCGAGAATGTTCGGACCTTCGCCCGCTTTGTTAACGTTTCGCTATTGCGCATAGTTCGGGCCCGCGCCGATTCCGCCTGAGATGGCATCGCGCTGGAACTGGACCCTGACGCAACGTGACCTCCGCAACCACCACCCAGAACTCTGCTGCTCAGTGCGCGGTCGACGACAAGCGGGTGCTGCGCGCCCTGTCCGACTCGGCCTTTACTTGCGCGGCGCTCGCGCTGCCCGGACGGACCTGGTCTGTCACGGGCCTGCTCTCCAAAGGAAACAAGCTCATCGTCTACGGCGAGCTGGCCGACTCCAATTCGGACGCCGATGGTGCGCCAGGCAGGCAAGAGCTCGTCGCCAAAGTGTACGGATCCGATCGCGGTGGACCGGCACATGACGCACTGATCGAGCTCTGGTCCGCTGGGTTCCGAGAGCCTTCGCCGTACCAGGTTCCGCGACCCTACGCCTACGTGAGCGAGCTCCGCACGCTGTTCCAGGCGCGGGTGCGCGGCGCGACCTGGGCAGATAGCCTGGCGCAGCCCGGCCCGGCGCTGGAAGCCGCGTCGAATCTGGCTGCCGAATGGCTTCTCGCGCTCCAGGCGGTCGCACCGCGCGGTATGGCGCGGAGTGTGGATGAGCACAGTGCCGGGGTCAACCGGCATCTCGCGGACCTGGCTGCGACGTTTCCCGAACGTTTGCCGGACCTCGACGGACTCCGGCGCAAGCTTACCGCGCGCCTGGCCGAGGATCGAAGCCCGGCCGTGTCCGCACACGGCGATTATCACCCGTTCAACATATCGGTCTCGCGCGGACGGGCGACGGTTATCGACTTCGATACCTACCGCCCTTGCGTGCCTGCGTTCGACGTCGGCTATGCCCTCGGACAACTGTTGATCGTCTCGTTCGTGACCACCGGCAGCTCGCTGGCCGGGGCCCGCGCGGGCCGCACATTCTGGAGCCGATACGCCCGGAGTGGCATCGCCGAATGGCGGAACGTCGCGACCCAGGTCGCTCGCACGCTCGTGCAGAGTCTCCACTTCGAGCTCTGCACCTTCCACACTGGTCGCTTCGAGCTCATCCCACTGTGGCTCGGAGGTATCGAAGCCTGGCTGAGCGCGTCGGGCCCGGAAGACGTCTTCGCCGCGCCGCTTGGCGTTGCCGAAAGGACGGCGCCGTGACGCAGGCTCGCCGCGTACCACTGGCACTCGTGCATCACGCCAATCAGTATTTGATTGGCGACGGATACGACAACCGGCAGGGACTGAGCGAAATTGTTCGCGGGTATGCTGTCGTTCTGCGCCTCCACGAGCGTTACGCAATTCCAGCCAACCTGCACCTGAGCGGAGTCCTGCTGGAGACGCTTGCGTGGGGCGCACCCCATCTGCTGGATCACATTCGCCGACTGCGCGACAGCGGCCTGATTTCTCTGCTCGGTGGCACGTATGCCGAAAACGTGATGCCGCTGTTCGACGCCGAGTACAACCGTCGCCAGTTGCGCGAACACGCGTGGCTCATGCGCGAGCATCTCGGATGTGCTGACGGCGATGTAAACGTGGCCTGGATTCCCGAGCGTGTCTGGTCTACTGAAAAGCTAGCGCCACTGCTGCGCACACCCGATCTGCCGGGCGGTGGCTTCCGCGGTGTTCTGCTCGACGATCGACTGCTGTACCCGACCAACGGCACGTATGCCGGCAGTCCGCGCCAGGTGTTCGACGAGCACGGACCATACGGCGAGCCCGGCGACGCGTACTGGGCACGCACGGCGGCTCCACCCAGCCCTGCCGAAGTGTGCCGTGCTTACAAAATCGATGGCGCCGAAGGAATCGCCGTCGTACCGATCTCGGCGAACCTGCGCTACTGGGTCCCGCCGGCCTCAGACGAGCAGTGGCGAAGCCTCGATCAGACGGTCGAGCGCTTCGCGCGCCGCTCGGATCCAACCGCCATTCTCGCGTACGCCGACGATCTGGAGCGGACGGCTGGTGTCGGCGGCTGGGACGCCGCCGCGCTCGAGCGCTATCACCGGTTCTTGAGCTGGGCGGCGTGGCGGCGTGACCGCGGCGAGGTCGAGGTGGTCCACGTGGGCGAGTGGCTCACCAACCGCTTCGAGCAGCTCGAGCGGCGCGACGTTCAGGATGGCACGTTCTACGAGCTCGCGCAGCGATGGGGAGCCGGCGAGGACTATCGGGGCTGGTGGCGCAATTCGCGCTGGAGCCACAGCCGTGCGGCACTGAAAGAATCCCGCCGCGCGGTCGAGCGCGTCGCGGGCGAGCACGCCGATTCCGACCTGGTCGACCTGGCGTGGAAACACTTGCTGGCTTCGGGCTACGAGACCGCGTGGCACGAATGGCAAGCTGGCGAGATGATGCCGACGCCCTGGGCCCACGCGATCGCGAGCCACGCGCGAGCCGCGAAGGTCATCGCCGAGGCTGCCCGCTGGGCGGCTGCCGCCGATCGTCCGACGCTCGTCAGCGAGCTGGACATGGACGGCGACGGGGAGCGTGAGGTAGTCATCTGCAACGACCGGCTCTTCGCCGTGCTCAGTCCCCGCAACGGAGGTCGGCTGATCTACCTGTTCGCTCGGACCCCGGCTGGAGGTCGCATGCTGATTGGCAATCCTTCGGATGACTGGAATTTCCAGCACGAGCAGAACCGCTTCATGGATCTGCCTCCGAATCATCCGGGTAGTCTCGTCGACGAGGGTTTTGAGCACGATCGGTGGCACGTCAGCGCGGTGCGCTACGGCGGCGGCGAGGCCGTGGTCACGCTTGTCAACGTACAGACCGGCAGCCCACTGTGGGGAGCACGGAAACGCATTCGTCTGGATGACTCGAGCACCGGACTGCTCGTCTGTTACGAGCTGCCAGCGGGAATCGACGACCTCACCGTGAGCTCGAGCCTGTCACCGGATTACCTGACGCTCTTGCGATTCGGACACGCCGCCATCGAACGCTGCGGTTCGACCACCTGGCAGGGCGCGCGCTGTAAGGACGCGCTCGTACTGGTTCGCCTGATCGAGGGTGAGCCATCGCGGATGGTGCGCCCGCGAGTCGAGGAGGCCGGGCATGCTCTCAATGTTGCTGCGTGCCTGAGCGCTGAGCACAGCCACCTGGTGCTGGGCACCGCGCCTCTGGACACCTGCGGCATATTCGATGGAGTGGACGGCACGCCCGTGTGTGAAACGACGGCGGTTGGTCGAGCGCTTGCTGCCGGTCACGAGGAGATCCTGGCCGATGTCTAAGCCGCGCCTGCCGCGTCGCGTCCTGCTGGTGGTTGGCAACAAAGGTATCGGAGATGCAGTTGAGGCTCTACCTGTTTTCGAGATGATCCGTCGGCACTGGCCGAGCGTGTCGCTGGCGGCTGGCTCGTTCAGGCTCACGACGCAGCGGGTGGCGTTGAGTCGCTCGCCGTACGTGGACGAGCTTGTCGAGCTGCACGGCAGCGTCAGCGATCCCTGGAAGGCGTTGCCCGCCCTGCGCGCCAACGCGCGGGCCATGCGGGGCTTCAGCGACGTGGTGTTTCTGTACAAGCATCAGGCGCTGGCGTGGCCGGTGGTCGTGGCCGCTCGGCTGGCTGGAGCGCGAGCGCACTTTCAGCACGGCTACGCGTCGCGCGGGCGCCGGACCACGTACAGCGACTTCCCCGAGCACGTGTTTTTTCAGATCGTCGCCTCGGAGCTTCTGCTCGGCTACCCACTTGCACGCCCGCTGCCGCTGAGCTGGCGCGTCGAGCCGGACGA
>CBJLVJ010000106.1:0-7779 GCA_966426465.1 uncultured bacterium
GCACACTGAAGCCACGTGCCGACCCCGATCATCCAGGCCAGCGGCCTGACCAAGCGTTTCGGCAAGCTCGTCGCCGTGGGCGACGTCACGCTCGAGGTCCAGGCCGGTCAGGTCTTCGGTTTTCTGGGCCCAAACGGCGCGGGCAAGACGACGACCATCCGCATGCTGACCGGTCTGGTGCGACCGACCAGCGGGTCGGCCCTTGTGGCGGGCTTCGACGTGGGCCACGACCCGCGCGAAGTCAAGCGCCGGGTGGGCTACCTGGCCGAGACGCCCTACCTGTACCCGAAGTTGACCGGGCGCGAATTCCTCGCCTTCATGGGCGGGCTGTACGAGGTGCCGCCCAGAGTCAGTCAACAGCGCGTGGTAGCTCTGCTGAGCCTGTTCGAGCTGGCCGACAAGGCCGACGAGCTGGTCGAGACGTACTCGCACGGCATGCGTCAGAAGCTGGCGCTGGCGGGCGCGATGCTGCACGACCCGCCGCTGCTGCTTCTCGACGAGCCGACCTCGGGTCTCGATCCTCGCAGCGCGCGGCTGGTCAAGGACCTGCTGGTCGCGCTGGTGGATCGAGGTCACACGGTGTTCCTGTCGACGCACGTGCTGGAAATTGCCGAACAGCTCTGTCACCGGGTTGGCATCATCGACCACGGCCGGGTGATCGCCACCGGGACGCTCGACGAGCTGCGCCACCAGGCGCACAGCCAGGCGTACTCGCTCGAAGACGTCTTCCTCCAGCTGACTGGCGGCGGCGAAGAACGCGAGCTGGCCGCGTATCTGCGCGGCGCGTGAGCACGTTCCTTCTCCTGCTGCGGCAGCGCGCGCGGCTGCAGTGGAATCGCCTGACGCGCGGGCCGCGGCGCATCGGTCGGATCCTGGGAACCATGTTCCTGGTGGTGTTCACGGTGGGCTTCGTAATCCTGGCCGGCCTGAACGCTGGCCAGCTGGTCGATCGGGTTGCGCGCGCCGATCCTGACGCCGCCGCGAACGCCCTGCCTGTTTTGCTGGTCGGGGTAAGCGCGCTGACGCTGGTGACCAGCCTGAGCAGCGCGTTCCATCACCTGTTTCTGTCGGGCGACCTCGAGCTGCTGCTGGTCAGTCCTGTGCCGGCTCGCAGCCTGTTCGGTCTGAAGATACTGGAGATCTGGCGCGACTCGATCCACGTGCTGTTGTTCCAGGCGGCCGCGCTGTATGGCTTCGGCCAGACCCTGCGGTTGCCGCCCAGCTATTACATCGCCGCCCTGCTCGTCGGCGTCCTGCTGACCCTGGCCGCCACCGCGCTCGGCGCCACGCTCACCCTGGCGCTGGCCCGCGTGCGATTCGGCGAATCCATCCTGGGCTTGAGTCGCCTGGTGGCGATCCTGCTGTTTCTGCCGGTCGGCATGCTGAGCGTGCCCGCGCTGGGAATTGGCCGCAACCGCGTGTCGCTGGTCCTGACGCAGACCGACGTCAATGCGGTGACCGACCAGCTGCGCGCCATCGGCCCACCCCCGGCGTGGGCGCCGACGACCTGGGCCGCGCACCTGCTGCTCGGCGACGAGGCCGCCGTGCTGTCGCTCGTTCTGCTGCTCGCCACGGCGGCCATCCTGTTCGCCATGACCGAGCTCGCCTTCGGCGTCCTGTTTCCGGGTGGCTGGGAGCGTGTGCGCTACACGAACCCGGGCGGCTCCAGCAGGCGCTCCAGGTGGGGCCTCGCGCCAGGGTTGGCGCCGTCAGGGCCGATCGTCGGCATCCTGCAGAAGGACTGGCGCACGCTGCTGCGCGATCCACGCTGGCGGACCGGCGCCCTCGTGAGTCTGGTCGCGCTCGGGCTGCCAGTCATGGTCCTGTTTGCAAGCGATCCACTTGCGCGATCCGCGCACGTGTTCCGCTTCTGGTTCGGCATGTTGCCAGTGCCCTACCTGGCATACCTGTTCGGCAGTCAGCAGGGCGCCTCGACGCTGGCCTACGAAGGCCGCAACATCGCGCTGCTGCGGTCAGCGCCTGTCGGCATGGGTCGCATCATGCTAGCCAAAGTCCTGGGCGGGCTGGCACTGGTGCTGCTGGTGACCTGGGCAGCCACCATCGGTCTGGGCCTGAGTCACGAGGGCGAACCACTGGAAATCGGCCTGGCGCTCGCCGCCGCGACCTGGCTCGCCGCGGGAGCGACGATCGTGTCGGTCGCCGGCGCGTCGCTGACGGCCGACTTCGAGGCCGATAACCCGCAGCGCCGGGTCGGCTGTCTCGGGACAATCGTGACGTCTGCGCTGTCGCTGTCGTTCTTCGTGACCAATACCGGCCTGCTGCTGTGGTGGGTGCTGCGCTCCGTTCTGCGCCTGCCCCGGCCGCTGCTCGGTCTGGCACCGGTGGTCGACTGGACGCTGCCGGTGCTGGCCCTGATCTCCGCCGCGGCGATCGTGCTCGCGTGGCGCGCAGGCATGCAGCGGTTGAGCGCCTGGGAATCCAGCTGACGATTCCTCCGGCCCAGGCCGACTCCGGGGTACCCTCGGTCAGGTACCTGGGAGGAGGAGGAGATGATCCGCTTTGCGCTCGCGACGCTGGTTGGCACGGCGGTCTTCCTGGCGAGCTGCGCGCCGTCGACGACCCCACCCGCCGCGACACCCCCACCGGCCTCGACGGCCGGGCCGGCGGCCGCCACAGCCACTGGTTACGCGCCGACGCCGCTGAACCCGCCGGTCAAGGTCAGCATCGGCGTGGTTTCGAGCAGCTCCGACGGTGGCATCTTCATCGCCAACGAGCGCGGCTACTTCAAGCAGGAGGGCATCGACCTGGACGTCCAGCGCTTTCAGACGCTGGTGGACATGGTCGCACCGCTCACCGGCGGCCAGCTGCAGATCGCCGCGGGCGGCCTGGCGGCCAGCCTGTACAACGCCGTCGACCGCGGGGTCGCGCTGCGGATCGTGGCCGACAAGGGCCAGGCACCCGGTCCCGAATGGGACTTTGCCGCGCTGATGATCCGCAAAGACCTGGTCGACTCGGGTCGAGTCAAGGACTTCAAGGACCTGAAAGGCCTGACGCTGGTGACCAGCGGGCGCGGCAATTCGCCGGAAGTGGCGCTGGCGACGGCGCTCAAAAAGGGTGGCCTCACACTGCAGGACGTCAACTACAGCCAGATGGGCTTTCCCGACATGGTCGCCGCGTTCCAGAACAAGGGCATCGACGGCGGCATCGTCATCGAGCCGTTCGTGTCCAGGGTGGTCAGCGACGGCACGGCCGTGCGCTGGAAAGGGAACGTCGACATCTTCGGTGGCAACGAGCAGATCGCTGCGATCGTCTATGGCGAGCAGTTCGCGACGCGCACCGACGTCGCACAGCGCTGGATGAATGCCTATATCCGCGGCGTTCGGGACTATAACGACGCATTCGGCCCCAGGAAGAAGGGCTACGACGAGGCGGTGCAGATCCTGGTGGCCAACACCACGGTGAAGGACCCCAACATCTTCAGTCAGATGAAGCCAGCCGGCCTCGACCCTGACGGCAAGCTCGACGTGCAGAGCATGAAGACGGACCTGAACTACTACGTGGAGTCGGGCCAGGCCAAGCCGACGGCGGATTTATCGAAGCTGATCGATGCGAGTTTTCAAGAGGCCGCCGACAAAGCGCTCGGGCCGTACACGCCGTAACTGGTCGTCGGCGTCATGCAAGACGCGGCGGGCCGACGGGCGCTCCGAGCGGGACGCCGTCCTGGATCAACAGCCGGGGCTCGCCGCCAATAAAGTAGTAACCGGCGGGATCAGCCGGGAAATGGGCGGTGGCACGAGGTAAGGCGATCAGCCAGTCCGTGCCAACGGGTGTCGGTGCCTCCAGCTCATCGCCGTTCATGTCCAACAGCGTGGCCCGCGTGCCCTGGCGCGGAACGCGAACCCGCAGTGGCACGCCGTCCCCGCTCCACAGGGCCGTCACGCGTCGGCCGCTGGGCAGATCGAAGACCACCTGGTACACGCGCCAGTTGGGGATCAACGACGTGGGATCGTTCGGCCAGGCCGACCAGCGCGCCGGCGCTCTGACGAGCGGCGCGAACTTGACCTGGCTGAAGCCTGAGAGGTTGCGCACCGCGGTGCGCAGAGACGCCGCCACGGGCCGCCGCGAGCCGTCGTCCCGGGTAATGCCCCACACGGCTGACTGGTTGCACGGGTCGTCGTCGATCATCTGATAAAAGCCGATGCGTTCGTAACCCACTGCCGCCGCCAGCGCGAGGGCCTGGATCGCGTAGGCAGCCTGTTCCAGCTGGGTGGTCCGGATGGCATCTCGGGCATGCAGGTCGGCGCAAGGAATCGAGTCATCGTCGGTCGGCATGGCGTTCAGCTCGAGCAGCCAGAGCGGTTTGTCCACCGCGTACTTCTTCTGGATATTCCTGAACTCCTGGTGGAGCCGCACCAGGTCATCCGGCGCGCGATAGAGGTTCAGGGGCACCGCGTCGTGGAAGAAGTTGTTGGCGGGCGCGTCCGGATTGGCGGCCTCCCGGCGCAGAAAGCGCTCATAGAACTGGAGTCGACCGGAGTTGCGATCGACCCAGTACGACGTACCAGGGAAGGCCACAACGGCGTCGGGATTGGCGCGCTTCGCCGCGAGATAGGCAACTTCCATCAGGCGCGCGAACTCGGCGTCGGTGCCCAGCCAGGTGTAGGATCCGCGCCCGGCGGCGTCGTTCGGATGGAACTCTGGCTCATTCCAGACGATCCATTCGTCGATGCGACCGGTGTAATAGCGGACCGTCTCATAGACGAAGCGTCCCCAGTAGTTGTCGGGATCGTCGTCGGGCAGGTCCAGGTTCTGGGGTACCGAGCGGCCCGGGTCGGTCAGGTCAGTGGCCGCCCAGTCGGGCGTGAACTGGAGCAGGCCGGCCAGGTGAACGCCGCGGTTGAGCTCGCCGGCGACCGCGCGCGGCGGCAGCGTGCGACCAAGCCAGCTCCAGTCGTCCGGGCCGTCAGGCTGAATATCGGCCCACGACAGGACCACGCGCTCCCAGCCTGCGCCGACGTCGGCCATCACCGGCGCATTGCGGAACCCTTCTGAGACGCCGAAGCGCTGGTCCAGGTTGCCAGGCACAGGCGTCTGCAGCGGGATGGGCGTGACTGGCGGCTTCGGCGTGGGCGTGCCCTCAGGCTCGCGCGTCGCTGTTGGCGTCGGCTCGGGTGTGTCCGTCGGCTCAGCCGTGGGCTCCAGCGTGGGCGTGCCGGTTGGCGCGAGCGTCGGTTCGTCCGTTGGCGTAGGAGGAGGAGTGGGCTGGGCTGACGGTGCGGGAGCCGCGCAGGCCGCGCTGACGATGACGAGCGCGACCAGCGGATTGAGCCAACGGGTACGAACGCGCTATCCCTCCAGATTCAGGAATCCCGCCATGCGCGAGTAGAGCACCTTGCGATGCTCGGGCTGCGCCGGCAAGAGGCGTTCGTGGTTGATCAGCCGGGTCTGCTCGTCGATCCAGTCCCGCCAGCAATCGGCGCACGTGTCGGCCAGCACGGAGGCGCCCCATCTGCCAGGCAGCGGCGCCTGGCCGAGCCCTTCCTTGCGCTGCCCGCAGCGCCGGCACACCACCTCAGCCACGAGGCTCGTCTCCCCGTTCGGCTGTCGCGTCCGCGCACCTGAGATGAGCCCGCACCTGTGCCTCCACGCCTCAGTGTATGCGCTCCGATGACCTGCCCTGCTTGCAATTGGTCCGCGACAGCGTCCGTTACTGAGGGGGTCCCCTCGAGGGAGCTAACGACTGGGGAAGCGCACGTACAGCGGCTGGATGTCGGCGAACTCGCGACGCTGGACCACGCCCTGTTCCGCCAGCTCTTCGAGAATACGCCGGCAACGGCGGGTGCTGATGCCGAGTTTGTCAGCCAGCGAATCGGCCGATTCCGAGATGCCCGAGGGCGAATCGACGAAGTCGCGCACGCGACGCTCATCAGGTGGAAACCACTGTTCAACTTCCATCGGACGGATCCACAACAGGTTCATTGCCGTGTTCCGGCGTACGACTGTGTCAACCCTGTCCAGCCTAATGACACGGTGTAACAGCAGCATTACAACCGGGCCCGCGGCCGTCACGAATGGGTCTCTTACGCTTTGATTACGCTGTTTACTGGGCCGTAACCGCCACTCGCCCGGCTCGTTTTCTGGGTGGAGCGCCACACACAACAGACACACTGCGAGTGGTGGCACAGCCTCTGCCGAATCCCTCCCACGCGACAGCATGGCAATACTGGGGGACACGCAGCTGGGACTCAGGAGGTCTTATCGGATGCCCTCTGGTCTAGTGGTTCGGACCATGCCGCGGTCCGTCATTCGACGCCTCGCCCCCTGGGCGGTCGTCCTGCTTATTGGTGGCCTGCTGGTCGGCGTGATGCCGAGCCAGGCCCAGACTGGCACAAGCGCCGCCGACGCCTTCCCGGTCGGTCCGGACGGCACGTTCGCCGGCACTGCCGGCCCGTCACAGAGCATCTGGTACAAGTTCAATTACGTTGGTGGTGGCAATGCTGCCAAGATCACCCTCAGCTTCGAGCCGGCCGATTCCAGCCGTCTCGATTTCTTCGTCTTTACTGGCGATCCAAGCAACCCACAGCAGTCCAGCGCGAGCACCACGCTCAGCGGCAACACGCGCACGCTCACCTTCACCGATCCAGGCGCCGCGCGCGTCGTGTTCATCAAAGTCGAAAACGATCATCCCGATCGGTCGGTCAGCTTCGTCGGCAGCGTCTCGAGCGCGAGCCTTGCGCCCACACCGACGGGCACGGCCGGCACGCCACAGTCCACGCCAACAGCCGGTCCGGTGGCGGCCAACGCTGCCAACGCCATCACCCTGGTAACCACTGGTGAGTTTTCAGGCACCCTGGCCACGGGGCAGGCGGTCTGGTACCGCTTCTTCTACAACAACCCCGGCGCCGATACGACCGTCAGCGTTGGCCTGGCGCCGACCGCGGACAACGCGGATCTGAACATCTACACGGGCAGCGACGTCACCAATCTCGGCCCGACCCAGCAGGGCGGCAGCCAGACGCGAAATGGCAACACCATCTCGCGCCACGTGAACCTGGCCAACGCGCAGTTCGTGTTCTTCAGCCTGGCCAACAACGGCAGCCAGGTGCTGGCGTACTCGGGTAGCGTCAGCCCGTTCTCGGTGCCGCCGGCGACGGCCACGCCGACTGCCGGGGCAACCGGCACGGCGACCGTCTCGCCGACGTCGACGCCTGGGCCCGTTCAGGCGGCGCCAACCGTGGCGCACGACGCGCGCTACTTCAACGAGACCCATTTCCGCGTCGACGACGACGCGATCTGGTCGTACTTCCAGGCGCGCGGCCAGGTGCAGACATTCGGCTTCCCGGTCTCGCGGACGTTCACTTTCCTGGGCTGCCCGGTGCAGGTCTTCCAGCGCCAGATCGCGCAGCACTGCAGCGGCACCCAGGTGCAGCTGATGAACGTCCTGGACCCCGAAATCTTCCCGTACACGCGGGTCAATGGGAGCATCTTCCCCCCACCTGACGAGGCGCTGAAGAACAGTACCCCCAAGGTCAGCGACCCGAATTACTCGACCGCCATACTGGACTTCGTGCGTGCCAACGCGCCCGACCAGTTCCAGGGTCAGCCCGTGAACTTCGGCCAGACGTTCTTCACCTCGGTTTCGGCCCAGCAGGCCAACACCAGCGATCCCAATATCCTCGGCCTGCTCGACCTCGAGATCTGGGGCGCGCCCATCTCTCACCCTGCGCCCGACCCGGGCAATGCCAACTTCATCTATCAGCGCTTCCAGCGCGGCATCATGCACTTCACGGCCGGGCAGGGAACACGGGGCATTCTGTT
>CBJLVJ010000107.1:0-7721 GCA_966426465.1 uncultured bacterium
CGTCTGGTCCCACCGCAGCATGTGTGGCAGAAAGCCGTCGGGCTGCGCGCCTTGCAGCAGGCACCGAATCTCCTGCTTCGCCAGCTCCGGGTCCACCGACAGCAGAGCGATGGCGTGGAAGCACGAGTCCCACTGCCATTGAAACGGGTAGGTGGCTGGCGAGGGGCACACGAAGTCGTACGCGCGGCCGCCCCATTCGGAAAGGCCCTGGCGACGATTGCTGGCCAGGACGCGGCGTGCGCCAGCCGCAACTTCCGAGATGTCAATGTCGACGTGTGTCGAGGTCACAGCCTTTTAACCGTGGACTGGGCCCGTGTGGTGGGACAATTCGAGCCAGGATGCACGCTTGTTGGGCACAGTCGCTCGCCTCGCCAACCTGTCAAGCCTGATTTGTTCGTGGCACGTAATGTGCTCAAACGGGCCATCCAGTGGAACGGGCCGTCGCACGATTGTTTACCCTCCGGTAATAGTCTGGTGAGAAGGACGGGGTAGCGTGGTCATTCAGCAACGAGGCCAAGGTGCAACCACCATTATGCTGGTCGAGGATGATCACGCGGTCGCCCAGACGCTGATTGATGCGCTCGAGTCCAGCGGGTATCGCGTATGGCTGGCCGAGACGGGCGCCGACGCAAAGACACTTCTCGAACAAACACGACCTGACCTGATCATTCTGGACCTGATGCTGCCCGACGTCGACGGGCTGGTGCTGTGCTCGGGGCTGAAGGCGATCGCCGATGTGCCGATCGTGATCTGCAGCGCCACGCCCCAGCGGCGCGACGCCATCCTTGGCCTGAAACTTGGCGCCGACGATTTCATTGCCAAGCCATTTGACATCTACGAGCTCGAGGCACGCGTTGAAGCCGTTCTGCGGCGCACGACGCAGACACGTGTCGCCGATCAGAGCTCGTCACCGCCAGACCACATCCGCGTTGGCGAGCTGGTCATCGACCGCTCACGCCGGCGGGTGACTCTCGGCGGCGAGCCGATTCAGCTCACTCCGACCGAGTACCGCCTGGTGTCCGCGCTGGCGTCTCGGCCGGATGAGATCCTGTCGCGGGACGACCTTGCGACGCTGGTCTGGGGCTATCAGGATGCCAGCAGTGGTCGCACCATTGACGTGCACATCCGCCGCCTGCGCGTCAAGCTGGGCTCCGGTCCGGTACCGGCGCCAGCGATCGTGGCGGTGCGTGGCTTCGGGTACAAGATGGCCGTCGAAGACACGGCCAACGGAGCAGCTGCGTAGGCACACGTCCCTGGCGCCTCGACATGGGGGCGAACCCCGTGTCTGGTGGGGTCAAGTTCAGCCTCTGGGCACCTGGCGTGCGGCGAGTCGAGGTCGAGCTCGACGACGGCGAGCTGGCGCAGCTACAGCCGGCTGCCAACGGTGTATGGTCGAGCGTCGTGGCAGCGGCCGGCGCTGGCACACGCTACCGCTACCGCCTGAACGGCGAGCTGTCCCGCCCCGATCCATATTCGCGCAGCCAGCCGGAGGGCCCGCACGGCCCGTCCGAGGTTGTCGATCCCGATGCTTTCGAGTGGCACGATGCAGGCTGGCGCGGGCTTCGCCCTCAGGGCCTGGTCATCTATCAGCTGCACGTCGGGACAGCCACGCCCGAAGGCACGTTCGACAGCCTGATCTCGGAGTTACCGCGGCTCAAGGCGCTGGGCGTGAATGCCATCGAACCGCTGCCGGTGGCGGAATTTCCAGGCCGCTGCAACTGGGGTTACGATGGCGTCGATCTGTTCGCCGTGGCGCACGTCTACGGCGGCCCCGCGGCGCTCAAGCGCTTCGTCGACGCGGCGCACGGGCACGGCCTCGGCGTCCTGATCGACGTCGTGTACAACCACCTCGGGCCCGACGGCAATTACCTGCGCGACTTTTCCCGCGACTACTTCACTGACCGCTACAGCACGCCCTGGGGGGCTGCGATCAACTACGACGGACCGCACAGCGAATGGGTCCGCAAACTCGTGCTGGACAACGCGCGTTACTGGTTGCACGAATACCACGCCGACGGGCTTCGGCTGGACGCAACCCACGCCATCTTCGATGCATCGCCGACCCACCTGCTGGCCGAGCTGTCGCAAACCGTGCGCGGCTCGCTGCCGGCCGAGCGACAGGTGGTGCTGGTGGCCGAGACCAGCGAGAACGACGTTCGTTACCTGAAACCTGTCGAAGAGGGCGGCTTCGGTCTGGACGCCGTGTGGGCCGATGATTTCCACCACAGCTTGCGGCGGTATCTGGCCGGCGACCACGAGGGCTACTACGCGAATTACGAGGGGACGCTCGACGAGGTCGCACGGTGCATCGAGCGCGGCTGGCTGTACGAAGGTCAGCCGACCCGCGGCGGAAACCACAGACCGCGCGGCACACCCGCGCTCGGACGACCAGCCTGGCAGTTCGTCTACGTTGTCCAGAATCACGACCAGGTGGGCAACCGTGCCTTCGGTGAGCGGCTGAACCAGCAGATCGACCTGGATCGCTTCGCGGCGGCATCAGCGCTGCTGCTCTTTCTGCCATTTACGCCGATGTTGTTCATGGGTCAGGAGTTCGCGGCTTCTACGCCTTTTCAGTACTTCACGGATCACAACCCTGAGCTGGGCAAACTGATCACCGAAGGCCGCCGCAAGGAGTTCCAGGCGTTTTCGGCCTTCGCCGACCCGGCCACGCGCGAACGTATTCCTGACCCTCAGGCGGAGTCCACGTTCGCGTGCTCGCGGCTGCGTCTCGAGGAGGCCGATCGACCGCCGGGGCGCGAGCTCCAGGCCTTCTACCGCGCGTTGCTGGAGCTGCGGCGGACCGATCCTGTGCTGTGTGACCAGGCGCGGGAGAGGACCGAGCCGCGCGTCCTGTCGCCCGACGTGCTGGCCGTGCGGCGCTGGCGCGACACTGACGAGCGTCTGCTGATCGTCAACTTTGGCGACACCGACTTCACGACCGACGCGTATGGCGCCGGCTGGGAGGTTGTGCTGACGTGGCGCGGCTCGACAGCAGTCTCACCTGTTACGGTGCCTGCCAGGAACGCGGCCGTGCTGTCCCGAGGTCGCCCGTGAAAGTACCGCCGCCGCCCGCGGCGACGTACCGACTGCAGTTCCACGCCGGCTTCACGTTCGACCACGCTCGGCGGCTGCTGCCCTATCTTCACGAGTTGGGCATCACCCACGTGTATGCCTCGCCCTACTTGCGCGCTCGTTCAGGAAGTACGCACGGCTACGACGTGGCCGATCCGAGCTCGCTGAATCCGGAGCTGGGCTCGCAGGACGACTACGACCGAATGGTCGCCGAGCTACAGCGCCACGGCATGGGTCAGCTCGTCGACGTGGTGCCCAATCACATGGGCATCGGCGACCCCGGCAACTACCGCTGGCTCGACGTCCTCGAGAATGGGCCGGCATCCAGCTACAGCAGGTTCTTCGACATCAACTGGCGACCCTCGGGATCGCAAGCCCACGACCTGATGAAGCTCGTCGTGCCGACCCTCGGCGACCAGTACGGCAAAGTGCTCGAGAATGGAGAACTACGGGTCGAGTACGCCAACGGCGCCTTTGCCATCGCCTACTACGACCAGCGCTTCCCGGTCGCGCCGGATACCTACCCGATGTTGCTCGAAGCGGTCGCCGTGCACCTGGAGGAGGAGCTCGGGCGGCGCCATGAGTTCGTGCAGGAGCTGGCCAGCATTCTTACGGCCATTCGCCACCTCCCGCCCCGCCGCATGCTCGACGCGCGCGCGCTGGAGGAGCGCAACCGTGAGAAGGAGATCGTCAAGCGACGTGTCAACGCCCTCCATTCGGCGTCCGCCCAGTTTCGCGCCGCGCTCGAGGCGGTTATGCAAGACGTCAACGGCGACCCCGGCAATCCGTCGAGTTTCGACCGTCTCGACGCGCTGCTCGATGCACAGTCGTACCGACTCGCTTTCTGGCGCGTAGCCGCGGAGGAGATCAACTACCGCCGCTTCTTCGACATCACCGAGCTTGCGGCGGTCCGCATGGAAGACCCGGAGGTCTTCAAGGACACCCACCGGCTGCTCATGCGGCTCGTCCGAGAAGGCAAGCTCCAGGGGCTACGCATCGATCACCCCGATGGCCTGCGTGACCCGGCCGCGTACTTCCGGCGCTTGCAGGCGAGCTGCCGGGCGGCGCTCGGGTCGGACGACGACGATGAACCGTTCTACGTTGTGGTCGAGAAGATCCTGGAAGCCAACGAACGCTTGCGCTCGGACTGGAGTGTCCACGGCACCACCGGTTACGACTTCCTGAATGAGCTGAACGGTATCTTCGTGGCCCGCCAGAATGAGCCGTTCTTCAGCACGATCTACTTTCGCTTCCTGCGCACGGGCGCTCAGCACTTCAAAGATCTTGCGAACTCGACCAAGAAGATGGTCATGCTCATCTCGCTCGCGAGCGAGGTGAACGAGCTCGGTTACCTGCTACGCGATATCGCCAGCAGCGACCGCCGTCACCGCGACTTCACGCTCAACAGCTTGACCTTCGCCATTCGCGAGGTGATCGCCGCGCTTGGCATCTACCGTACGTATATCGACCCCGAAACCGGGCGCGCTTCCGAGGAAGATCGAATCGCCATCGATGCGGCCGTGGCCGAGGCCAAACGCCGCAACCCGCGCACCGACCCATCGATCTTCGACTTCATCGGCGACACGCTGCTGTTGCGCGACGAGCAGCACCAGGACAGCCGCAGGCTCAGCTTCATCGCTCGGTTTCAGCAGACCACCGGCCCGGTGATGGCCAAAGGCACCGAAGACACGGCCTTCTACCAGTACAACCGCCTGATTTCGCTCAACGAAGTCGGCGGCGACCCTGACCAGTTTGGCCGATCCTTGACCGCGTTTCACCGCCGCAACACCGAGCGCGCTCGCGACTGGCCAGCCGGCCTGCTGGCCACCTCGACGCACGATACGAAACGCAGCGAAGACGTGCGCGCGCGGATCAACGTGCTCTCAGAGCTGCCTCGAGAATGGCGCGCCGCGTTGACGCGCTGGACACGTCTGAATGGTCGCAAGCGCATCAGTGTCCAGGGGCGTGTGGCGCCCGACCGCAACGAGGAGTACTTGTTGTACCAGAGCTTGCTCGGCGCCTGGCCCTTCGCGGGCCCGGACGACGAGTTCGTCGGGCGCATGTGCGAGTTCATGCTCAAGGCGCTCAAGGAGGCCAAGGTCCACACGAGCTGGATCACGCCGAACACCGAATACGAGGAAGCCGTCTTGCAGTTCACGCGTGCGATCCTCGACCGGCGCGAGAGCAGCGCCTTTCTTGATGACCTCGAGCAGCTCCAGAAGAAGGTGGCGACGTTCGGGATCTTCAATTCGCTGTCGCAGACGGTCTTGAAGCTCGGCGCGCCCGGCGTCGCCGACATCTACCAGGGCAACGAGCTGTGGGACCTCTCGCTTGTCGACCCGGACAACCGCCGCCCAGTCGATTTCGACGCTCGCCGACGCGAGCTCGACTGGCTCCGCGCCCACGCCGACGACCGGGCGAAACTCGTGAAGACACTGCTCAAGTGCCCCCAGGACGGGCGGATCAAGCTGTACATCACCCAGCGGTTGCTGTGCCTGCGGCGCGAGCGGCCGCATCTGTTCGTGGGCGCCAGCTACACGCCACTGCGCGGGAACCAGCACGTGGCGGCATTCGCGCGCACCGCTGAGGGCCAGGTGCTGGTGATTGCCGCGCCGGTCCTGATCGCAACGCTCATGCGCGGCACCGCAGCGGCGCCGCTTGGCCATGATGTCTGGCGCGACGACGTGCTCGCCGTGCCGGGCGACCGCACTCGTCCCTATTGCGACCTGTTCACCGGACGCGAGATCGTGCCGACCGAGCGCGCGGGTCGGACGATCTTGCGGCTGGCCGATGTCTTCGCGAATTTCCCGGTGGCCGCGCTGCTCCTCGAAGGCTAGGGGCTAGCGGCCTACCGCCGCCCCGGCTGGCCGATAGAACCGTTCGGCGTACTCGCGCACCATGCGCTGGGCGGAGAACCGCGGCGCCATCAGCTCGATCGAGCGGGCGACACAGTCGAGCCAGCGCAGCGGATGGCCGTGCTCGTCCCGTTCGAAGAACTGCGGCAGGATCTCGAACTCGAGCAGGTCCATCAATTGGCGGGCCTCGGCGGTGTCGTGGGCTTCGCCGACCAGCTCGTCGGACAGGCCCTCGCCAAGCGCCCAACCGATACCCGGCGCGTAGGCTTCATCCCACCAGCCGTCGAGCTCGCTCAGGTGCAGCGCGCCGTTGAGTGTCGCCTTCATGCCGCTGGTGCCGCTGGCTTCCTGCGGCCGACGGGGCGTGTTCATCCACACGTCACTGCCCTGCACCAGCAAGCGCGCGAGCTCCACGTCGTAGTTCTCCAGGAACACCAGCCGCCCGCGGAAGCGGGGGTCCCGACTCGCCTGCACGATGCGCTGTACCAGCAGCTTGCCGGGATCGTCGCGCGGATGTGCCTTGCCAGCAAAGACGATGACGAGCGGTCGGTCGGAGCCATCCATCAGACGGACCAGGCGCTCGGGATCGGTCAGGACGAGGCCGGCGCGCTTGTAGGTGGCGAATCGACGAGCAAAGCCCAACACCAGCGCCTTCTCGGGCGTGACGTCCCGATGCAAGCCGCCCAGGCCCTCGTGCCTCGACACCGCGTCCACCCGTTCCAGCAACCGTGCGCGCTGGGCGGTTCTGGCAGCCCACAGCGCACCGCGGTCCACGCTGCCCAGGTCGCCCCAGTTGGTGGGCGCATCGGGCAGGGTCCGCCATTCGGTTCCGAGCTGCCGGTCGAACAGGGCGCTCATCTCGGGGCCGACCCACGTCGGGGTGTGGACACCGTTGGTGATCGCTTCCATCTCGGCGGCTGGCGCAGCGTCGCGCATGGTCAGGCCAACGCCGCCCCACATCTGCCTGCTCACCGCGCCATGCAGTTGGCTCACCCCGTTGCGACGCGCGGCGCTGCGCAAGGCCAGCACCGTCATCGAGAACCGCTCCCACGTGGCTTCGGGCTCGCGGCGGCCACGCAGCATGAATTCATCGTGACTGAGGCCCAGTTGCTGACGGTAGCCATTGAAGTACGCTTCGACCAGGTCCGAGGGGAACGCGTCGTGGCCCGCCGCCACCGGCGTGTGGGTCGTGAACGCGAGCATCGGCGCCACCTGAAGGGCGGCCTCGTCGAACGAGCTCGCGGCGCCTGACGCCAGACGCTCGCGGGCAAGCTCCAGCGCCAGGAACGCCGAATGACCCTCGTTCATGTGCAGCACGTCGGGTTGCGCGTCGGGCGGCAGGATCGCACGCAGGGCGCGCAGCCCTCCGATGCCGAGCACGATCTCCTGGCGAATGCGAGTATCCTGGTCGCCTCCGTACAGGTGGCCGGTGATCCAGCGATCGTCCTCGCGGTTGTTGGCCAGATCGGTGTCGAGCAGATACAGCGGTACGCGGCCGACCGTGGCGCGCCAGACGCGGGCGAAAACGGTGCGGCCAGGAAATGGCACTTCGATGACCACCGGTGCGCCCTGCGCGTTGAGCACAGGCCGGACGGCGAGCGCGTCAGTGTCCAAGCGATCGTAGGCTTCGCGCTGATAGCCCGTGTCGTCGATGACCTGGCGGAAGTAGCCGTACCTGTACAGCAAGCCGACGCCTACGAGCGGCAACCCCAGGTCACTGGCCGCCTTGAGATGGTCGCCAGCCAGGACGCCGAGGCCGCCCGAATAGATCGGCAAGGATTCGGCGATAGCAAA
>CBJLVJ010000108.1:0-7712 GCA_966426465.1 uncultured bacterium
CGAATCCCCCGCGCGCCGGGCGTCACCGCGTACCCGTCGAGCACCAGAACGAACAGGCGGTTGAGCACCAGAACGAGGCCGTCGAGCACGCCAACGAAGCGGCCGAGAAGGCCGCCGAAAAGGCCAACGAGGCGGCTGAGAAGGCCGCCGAACAAGCCAACGAGGCGGCTGAGAAGGCGAACGAAGACGCGCTGAAGGCCGCCGAGCGCGCTGCCGAAGCGGCCCGGGAAGCGGCGGATGAAGCCGCGGAGGAAGCGGCTCCGCCGGCCGCCGTCGCGCCAACCAGCGCGGCTGTCGCCAATCTCCTGGCCAACCTGAACAACGAAGCGGCGGAGCTAGCGGCGTTGACGGCGCTGACGAACAACGTTGACGTCGACGACGAAAACGACGAGGTCGCCGAAGTTGAGGAAATCGATAACGAAGCCGTTGAAAACGTTCAGGTGGTGAACCTGTCCGCGCTGACCGCTGGCCTGGGCGCGGCCGATGTCACTGCCATTACCAACGCGGCGAAGGCGGACGCGGCCTCGGTGGCGTCGTTCTTCGCGGCCAACAGCCCCGCTGCGCAGATGCTCAGCGCACAGCTCACAGCCGCTGGCGTGGCCCCCAGCAGTGTGTTGGCCATTCTACCTGGCGGTGAGCACGGCGTGACGGTCATTCTCAACGCCTGACCACAAACGAACCCCGCGCTTTGAGGACCGGCCCATCTGGGCCGGTCCTCAGTGCGTTACTTGAATGCGTTTACTTCAGCGCGAGGACGGCGTCGTAGTCTACCTTCGACCCCGTCGAGGCCGCGTTATGGCTAGCGGTGACCACCACCTGAACCTGGTGGGTGACACCGGGGGCCAGACCGTTGATCGCATAGACCACCTGGGCGGTCTGCTGCGTGGCAGCGTACAGGTCGACGGTGGCGATCAGCTGGCCGTCCACCTTGACCTGGGCGATGCCACGATCCGGACCAAGCGTGGACACCACCGCGAAACTGGTGGCAGGCTGACTATTGGCCGGATTGGCGGTTGAGCCGGCGGTGCTCGACTCCGACACGGAGCCACCAAACGCACCTGCCAGATTCAAGCCACTCCAGCTGCCGTTGAAGCTGCTGTTGAAGCTGTTGTCCGTGTCCGGCACTGTGAACGTGGCACCCAATCCGATGGGACTGGTGTTGCCGGCCGTATCCACCGCCTGCACCTGGTAGCGATACGTCGTTGCTGGCCTGGAGTTGTTGGTGGGGCTGACGGCCAGCGTGCGGACGACGCTCGTCGCGTTCGCAGACGGCAGCGCCACGGTGGCGAAGGCGAGACCGTTCACGCTCTCCTGCAGGATGTAATGGTCGATCTTGCAGTTTGTCGCGCCGCTCACGCAGGCGGTGCCCGCCCACGAGATGCTCACCGGGACGCCCTTGGCAGCATCTGCCGTGAGCGGTCCGGTTGCGCTCACCGTCGCGGTGGTGCCAACCTGGGCCGTCTTGAGGCCCACCAGGCTCGGCTTGGGAGCCTGGGTGATGGTCACTGGCGCGGTCGACTTGACGCTGAACGGATACGAGATGAGTGCCGCGGTGTTGCCCGCCAGGTCAGTGCCCTGGAGGGTGAACAGGTAGCTGCCATCCGCGAGGTTGCCGAACGTCACGGGTGACGTGCAGGCGCTCGCCGCGTTGGCGCCGCCAGCCGGGCCGAACGAGCACTGGAAGGTGCTGGGCTCATTCGAGGTCCAGGCAAATGTTGCGCTTGGATTCGGGTCCGGGTTCGGCGGATTCTGCGTGAGGCTGATCGCCGGCGCCGTGGTATCGATCGTGAACAGGAACGACAGCGAGTTGCCGCTGTTGTCCTGTACCACGAAGCGGTACTTGCCGTCGGCCTGAGCCGGGTAGGTGATCGGCGACGTACACGGACTGAACGCGTCCACCGCCGTCTGCAACACCAACGAGCACTGGAAGGTCGCCGCCGGCGCCACATCCGTGAACGCAAACGTCGGCGTGTTGGAGTTCGTCAGGCTGGGTGGATTCTGGGTCAGGCTCAGCGCGCCGATCTGGTACTTCTGCGAAACGACCGTGCCGACGTTGCCGGCCAGGTCGACGGCGAAGTAGTTCAGCGTCAGGCTGGAGGCCACATTCACCGTCACCGGGGTGGAGCCGCTGGTGCTGGCCGTTGTCGGAGTCGTGCCGTCGGTGGTGTAGTAGATCGTGGCGGGCTCCGAGGCCGTCAGCACCACGGACTGGGGCGCCTGGTAGAGGCCGCCGGCCGGATTGGCGGTGACTGTTGGAGGCGTCGCGTCGAGGGTGAACGTGGCCTGAGCCTGTGCTGTGTTACCGGCTGGATCGGTGGCCTTCACGGTGAAGGTGTATGCGCCATCGGCCTGGGCCGGATAGGTGATCGGCGAGGTGCAGGGGCTGAAGCTGTCCACGCCGCCAGCCAGTGTCAGCGCACACAGGAAGGTGGTCTGAGCCGCGTCCGATGTAAAGGCGAACGTTGGCGTCTTGACATTCGTCAAGCTCTTCGGCTGGCTGGTGATCGTCAGCACCGGCGCCACGGTGTGGACGGTGAAGACGTAGGTGCTGGGCAGGCTGGTGCCAGCCGCGCCGATGCCTTCGACTTTGAAGACGTATTGCCCATCGAGCAGCGGGTTGGCGCCGTTCAAGAGGATCTTGCCCGTCGCGTCCGTGCCGTAAGTGGCCGTGCCGCTGCCGCTGCCCGGGCAGCCGGTGAAGGCGTCGGTCGCACCGAAACTGGTCAGCGAGCACTTGAAGGTGGCCGACGCGTCAGTCGACTGCCACGCGAATGTTGGCTTGTTCTTGTTGGTCGGATTCCCGGGCGTCTGCGTAAGCGTCGGCTGTGGCTCGGCGGAAATCGCCGCGATCTTGAACACGCGGCCCTGGCCAGTTGGCGTGCCGAGGACGTTCGGATCGTCCGCCACGTAGACGTTGCCCCTGGGATCGACCGTGACCGAATCGACTACCTCGTAGGCACTCAACGTGGTCCCATCGGCCAGCGTGCCCTGGCTGGAGAAGACGCTGAGATCGCCGGTGCTGACGGTGAAGACCTCAACCGGCGTCGTGAGCGCGCCAGCCGCTGGACAGGTGGGAGGGCACCCGACCGGGATCGCGGGACCGGCCATGTAGATGTGGTCGGTGCCGTCGGTGGCCATGCCCCGCGGGCCACGGACGTTCAATAACTGGATGGAGGCGCACTGGCCTGGCGCGCAGGACTGCGCATTGGGGATCCAATCCAGTCCGCCGTTGTTGCCGACGTACAGGTCCGGTCCGATGAAGGCGAGCGTGAAGATCGGCTTGTGGCGGGTTGCGTTGGCGATGAAGTCCACCGTGGGCGTGGCCGAGGTGGGGTTATTCACGCGCGCGATCTCCGTCGGCGCCGTGGTGTTGCGATTCAAGAACCCGAGATACAGCGCCCCGGTGGTTGGGTCGAGCGCGGCGCCACTGGTCTTCTGGTTCTCCAGGCCCTGGCCAGGCGCGATCACAACCGCGCTGCTGGGCACGATGCTCTCCGTGGTGGGATCGAACGTCACGCGCAGGACGCCCAGACCGCGGGTGGACTGGTCTGGCAGGTAGACGAAGTTGTTGGCCGCGTCGAATGCCGGCTGACCTGGCGCGGCGGTGCTGGTATCGCAGGTGGCTGGATTGAGGCCGCCAGCGTCGATTCGGCAGAAGCCGAGCGCGCCGTCGGAAATCCACAGGTGACCTGGTGTGCCGGCTGGGCCGGGCAGCCACACGCCATCATTCGGCAGGCTGGTACCGCCGCCGAAGAAGGAACCCACCTTGAGCGAGGGAGGCGGAGGAGGAGTCGCCGGCGCGCCTGGCGTGCCCAGCGCGTCCGCGGCGGCCTTCGCGGGCACGACGTAGATGTGGCCGCTGAAGGCGGTCCCGCCAGCCGTCGGGTCGTCACCAACGAACATGCGCCCGTCCGGCGACTGGGTCACCGAAAAGGCAAACGAGTACTGCTGAGCCGTCCCGTCGGGCAGGATGCCGAAGTTGGAGTACGAGTCCTGCGTGTCGGTGTTGATGGTGTAGCGGATCACCTGCGAGGTAGCGCCCGGCGAGTCGGTGATGTAGATCACGTTCGGATTCAGGGCAGGGCCCCAGTTCGGCAGTCCCTTCGCGCTGACGATCTGGTTCCACGCGCCCTGCGTCTGAGCGCCCATTGGCGTCAGCACGCGCAGGTTGGTGTCGAGGGGTGAGCAGGTCGGCAGCGGGCCCGACGGGCCGCCGGCGCCGGTGCCGTCGACTGGCACACCGGCGCAGTTGGCCACGTCCATCAGGACCGTGACCTTGCTCTTTTCGGTGAGCACGAGGTCCGGCGCTGGATTCCCCGCGGCGGCCGACTGGGCGCACGTGGGCAAGCCGGTTGTGCCACCGCGGTTCGGGTCCCAACAGGCAAAGGTGGTGGCGCGAACGCGCGTACCGCTGTTGGAGCTGGCCACAATCGAGACGGTCTGCGTGCCGACGTTGGCGGCATTCGGACTGCTGATGCGATAGACCCACGGCAGCAGGTCGGACGTGACGTACAGGTTGCCGTCCGCCCCAACGGCGGTCGTAAACGGCTTGATGCCGCGTCCGCCGTTCGTCGGGAAGCGGCCCGGGGCAAGCTGCTCCGAGCTGGTCATCAGCTGGGCGCCCGGGTCGTAGGTCATGCGGTAGCAGCCTGCGCTGAACACGGCCCAGTCGCACGTGTACACGTAAAAGGTGCCGTCCGCATTTCGGCGCGGCTCGAGCATGGGCTGGCTCGACTTCTGGCCGTTGGTGATGCATCCGCCGCTCGCCGGTGCACCGGCGTAGGCATTCGGCCGTGCGTAGAGCTGGATGCTGGCGGCCGGGTTATTGGGGTCCTGGACGGTGTCAACGCGGCAGAAGCCGGAGGGCACGTCAGTCTCCCACACGTGGCCGAAGCCTCGGCTGGCCGGATTGGTGCCGGGGTCCATCGGACCCGTCGTGGTTCCGTCGGTGGTGCCTGTCAGCCAGATACCCCCGTGTGGATCGGTCGCGTGGTCAAGATAGAGCGTGCTGGTGGCGGCGTTGACCACCACCGCTGGCGCGACCAGAGTGGAGATGAGCGCGGCAAGGGTGGCCAGGGTGCTGAGCCACGTATGCCATCGCAGCTTCATCTTCGGTGGACTGTGTTCGTTCGATCGCATCGCTAGTTACGTTCTCCCTACGGACGCAGTGCGAGCTGCGCCGTGTGTGTGATGGATTCCGGTCTCGCCTGCCCGGCGGCACGGTAGCCACATACAAGGTGCGGCCAGTGCGGGGGCCACATACCGTACATACACGTAACTCCGGCGCCGTGAAGCGCCTTCTCGCGTGGGCCAGGCGGACTTGAGTCTTAAGTAGCCGTCAGCCCTTGGTCCGAACGAGAGCCGCTGCGAGATACGGGTGGGGCGCTCCAGTGATGCGGGGTTTTACGGATGGGACGTTCGTGGAGCAGGTGTACTTTGGCGCCGTCAACGAAGGGCGTCGAGCCCGGAGGGGAGAACACACCGTGATGCAACCAACTACCGCCCGCAGCCATAGTCCCGTGTACGAACGGGTTCTGATCGGCCGGTCCTCGGCCGGCCTTCCGCGCACGTATCGTCTCGTTCGACGGCAGGGTCGGTCGGCGGCTCTCCTCTCGGCCGTCCTGAAGGCGCTCCGATGAGCCCCGAACAGGCACAGCCCGCGACCGGCGCCGAGTTCGACCAGATCTACATCTGGGGTCGACCGGCCGCCATGTACCTGGCCCCGCGCCAGATCGTGAAGCTGATGATCATGCGCTCGCGGCTCGACGACCGTCATCTGCTCCGCAACCGCGTTCCCGCAAGCGACGCGACCGAATAGGTCGCCTGGGCATGTCTGCAATTCCCCTCGGGCTAGCGCCGCGTGCGCTGATCGACGACAAGGCAAGCCTCGAGCAGACGTTCGGCAGTGTGCGCATGTGGAATGGGCGCCTGTTCGTGCTCGACGCCATCGCCCGCGACCGGGATCTGGCCGGCGAAGTCGCCGCACGGGCGCGCACCCGTGGACGACTCGCTCGCGTGACGGAGGTTGGCGCTCGCGGCGTGCTCCTCGGCGACGGCGAGCGCGCGGCGAACGTCTGGGCGATCTGGACGACGAACTAAGCTACGTACGTAACTGAACTAACCAGCTAGCGCGCCACCAGCGCTCTGCTCTCGGGGCCCGGCCACAGGCCGGGCTCTGTTGTTGTCCAGTTGTGCACGAGCCGGTCGTCCGACTCCTGGAGCGGCCACGACAGACGTACCGTCGTACCGTGGCCGAGTCTGGTTTCGATCCACATGCTGCCACCCAGCAGCTCGGCGCGCTCGCGCATGCTGGCCAGACCGAGACGGCCCTTGCGCTCAGCATGCTCGGGGACGAAGCCTCGGCCGCTGTCGGAGACCGCGAGGCACAGCTCGTCGTCCTGTGTCCAGATGCGCGCCGTGACGCCGGAGCCACCTCCGTGGCGCGTCGCGTTCGACAGCGCCTCTTGAAGGGTCCGGAACAGGGCGATCTTGATGGCCAGCGGCGCCTCGGTAGGCGCATCCAGGTGACGCTTGACGAGCACGCCGCTGCGTCGCTCGTGCTCGCGCAGCGCGCGCTCGGCGACTTCGGAAACGGCCAGGGGCGCCAGCTCGGGCAAGCGCAGACCGCCGGAGATGGCGCGCACCTCCTCGAGCCCGTCGCGAATTGCCGAGGCGATCACGTGAAAATCGTCAGTGATGCCGTCGTTGTCGGGCGCGACGCGCTCGCGCAGCGTTTCGATGCGCAGCAGGGCCAGCGCGAGGGCCTGGCAAGGCCCATCGTGCAGGTCGGCGCCAATGCGACGGAGGGCTTGCTCGTTCAGATCGGTGGTGCGCCGCGCCGCTTGCCGCACCCGGTCGTGCAGGCGGCGGTTCTTCTCCAGCAGGCGGTTGGCGCGGGCAACGGCCTGTTCCAGCTGGCCGACCAGCTCGCGCAGGTTGCGCGCCATGCGTCCGAACGCGATCCCGAGCACGTCCACGTCGCTCTTGGGCAGAACGTCCTGCGTCAGGTCGCCGACGGCAATGGCGTTCGCCACGCGGGCCATTTCCTGCTGGTAGCCGATCATTTGCCGAAAGGCCGTCGCCATGGCTCCAATCTCGTCGCTCGATCGGATGGTGATGCGCTGGTTGAGGTCGCCTCGCGCGAGCCCCTGGGCCGCGCGTGCGACCTGGCCAACGGCGTGACCAATGCGACCGGACAGCAGCAGACCCAGGAGTAAGCCCAGGGCGACCGAAGCGATCGACAAGGCGACCGCGACGTTGCGCGTGTAATCGAACGAAGCCGTGGCCGCGGCCTCGAGGCTCGCGCCGACGCTGTGCTTCTTGGTCAGATACGCATCGATGGCCTGATCCAGATTCGTGGCCAGGGGCTGGCCCTGCGCCCGGTAGGACGCCATCGCGGCTTCCTCGTCGCGGGCTTCGACTGCGCCGATGAGCGACTGGTCGCGCCAACTGGCGTACTCGGTCCAGGCCTGCGTGACGGCGGCCAGTGTGTCCACGTCCTCGCGGTCACTGTCGGCAGCATCCATGTCCTGGGCGAGCTGCGCGAGATCAAGATCGATTGAGGCCATCTTGAGTCGCAGCGCGTCTCGCTCGGCCGGGTCGTGCGCCAGCAGGTAGGCCAGCACGCTGGCGCGCGCGTCCCACGATTCGTCCAGGTACCGCGCGAGCAGGTGGGTGCCGCCAAAGACGTCGCCGTACAGCGTGCGCTGGCC
>CBJLVJ010000109.1:0-7706 GCA_966426465.1 uncultured bacterium
AACAAACCGGGGGCGATCAGGCAGCGAGCGAGGTATCGTCAGCGAGCTGGTGCTCGAGTGAGAACGCGGGTACCACCTGCGGAAGGTGGCCGCGAGCTCGCCGTTGAGCGTCCGAGTCCTGACCTGGAGCAGGAGGTGAGCGCCTTCGGGCGTCCATTGCATCGACTGCTTCTTGGCGAAGCGCTTGCTCAGCAGCGAGTTGACCAGCGACTCGACGAAAGCGGTCGAGATCGTCTGGCCCGCTCGCCGCCGTCGGGCGTAATTGGGGATCAGGTGCCCGTTCCGCCAGAGGTAGCGCTGCAAGGCGTGCACCGCCCGCGCCAGCGCCGAGAACTTGGTGTAGCAGCTCGCGAAGTGCCACATGCGCCCCTCGATCCGATTGAGCCACTCGAGGGCGCGCTTGACTTTGCCGTGCCACAGGTTCCACTTCATGTGCTCGAGTGCTTCCTGCAGCTCGCCAGTCCATTCCGCGTCCAAACGAGACAGCCCCTTGAGGAACTGGCCCAGGCTGGAGACCTGCATCGTCAGGTGGAACCAATCGAGCAGAATGCTGTGAATGAGGACGCAGGTAGCACTGTAGTTGGCGGAGGCCCTCCTCCCCGTCAGAGAGGAACACGAGCTCCTGGTTGTGCCGGAGGCCTTGGCTGTCGAGCACCGCCGCCAGATGGCGCCGCGGCTTCGGGTCGTGGCTCTGGACGAAGCCGAAGCGCTTGGCTGGCCCGTCTGCCGGCACAGACTCGCCCACGATCGCGACGAAGTGGGTCTGCTTGCGCTTCCAGTACCGCAGCTAGGCGCCGTCGATGCCGACGATGATCGGCTCCAGGGGCGCGGGCAGGCTGGTGCACTCCGCTGGACAGGCGGCGAGAGGAAAGACGGGCTCAGGGCCGAGTTCCGCCTCGAGACGGCGGGCGACTGGCAGCGTGTCCCGACGCACTGCCATGCCGTGCAGGGCCGTATCGACGGGTAGGAAGTCACGGAGGGCCTCGACCGTCAGCCCGTACGAGACCAGAGACGACCACTTGCTGCTCCAGGTACTGCAGTTCGGGCGCAGTGTGCTCGGAGAGCAGCTCCACTAGCGGGCTCATGGATGCCTGGCCAGCGTGCTGGCACGGACACCTGCGCAGCCTCGGGCTCGCCAGCTCGAGCTTGCCGAACAAAGGTCCGGAACAGGATGGTCTTGTGATCCTTGAGGCCACGCGCTCGCCCGCAGTTCGGGCACGGCGTGCGCGCGGCCAGGAATGCTGCGACCTGACGACTGAGCACCTGGCGCTGCAGTTCCAGGAGCAGCGCTTTGGCCTCGGCCAGCGTTAGGCCCAGGTGCTCAAGCCGCTCGGAGTCTTTGTTCAGTACGACGAGCTCGTCGACGAACACCTGCTCGTCATTGTCGGTGACGCCCACGAGCTGGAGCTTGAAGCGCAGCGCCATACGAGCGGCCCCCTGAGACGGAAAGATCCCGCCACGGTACTCGGGCCCCTCATCACCAGCCACCCAATGCCCCCGGAATGTTATGCCCTCCGTCTGCAAGGGGGCTTCAGCCCGGGCGGACACGTTCGGTGTGCGAGCATCGGCTCACGATTTCAGCCCGAGCACCAGCGCTGGCATATAGCGTGCAGGCCCCCGCTCCACGCCCAAAGCCAAGCGCACCAACGTCAAAGGCCAGCACAAGGACTTACCGGTGGTCATTGTGCCACCGAGCGGGCGCAGGCAGCACCTCGCCAGGGCATCGCTCACCTGCTGAGCGCCGCCGCGGGCGATCGGCCAGCCGACCGCCTATCCCAGCAGCGCCATCACCAGTGCAAAGCCGGCCGGGTGCGCGTTCGAGCGGCAGCATGGCATCCAGGCGCCGGATGATGGCAAGAAACTTGCGTCTGTGGCTGTCCCGCTCGCGTGGCGCGGCTGCTCCATGTCCATGCACACCAGCGGGCGCGGCGTGCCCACCCGAGAGGAAGTCTGCTTTTCGACCATGCTGAACGTCACGGTGAAGTCCCACCGCCCGTACCTGCGAGCTGACGCGAGCATCCAGAAGCTCTTCGTCATGCTCAAGATGGCACCCTCGGCCGAAGCGTCCACCTCTCGCCCTCGCCTCGATCTCGCCCTGGTGCTGGATACCAGTGGCTCCATGCGCGAGCGGGCGCCTGGCCTCGAAGCACCACCGGAGGAGTCGCCGCCGGCCGGGCTGGTCGACAAGCTCTTGCACCTTGTCCGTCCGGGCTCGAGCAAGCTCGACATCGCGACTGAGGCCGCGCGGCGACTCTTGCAGAGCCCTCACCTCCAGACGGAGGACACCGTCTCGATCATCCAGTTCGACGACAGCTCCACCGTGCTCGCCACTGGCCGAGCGGGCGCCGACCGCGCGCAGTTGCTCGAAGCCGTCAATCGGCTACAGCAATTCAGCGGCGGGACCCAGATGGCTCTCGGCCTGCAGAACGCCCAGCGCGAGCTCACCGATGCAGCCGATGCCACGCGAACCGTCTTCCTGCTCACCGACGGCCAGGCCGTGGACGAGGAGGCGTGTCGCCGCGCCGCTGCTGACCTGGCACAGCTCCGCGCGCGGATTGTCGCGCTCGGGGTTGGCGAGGAGTACAACGAGGACCTTCTCGCGGACCTGTGCAGCGCCACCGGCGGCAGGCCGTACGACTTCCGCGACATGACGCTCCTACCCAGGATCCTCGAGGACGAACTGGGATCGGCCATCAGGCAGGTCGTCGCCGACGTCCAGGTCACCGTGAAGACGGTGCGCGACGTCAAACTGGTGTCCGCTACGCGCGTGTACCCGAGCCTCGCCGACCTCGACCCTGGTCAGATGCCCCTGCGGCTGGGGAGCCTGGAAGCGGGCGACCACACCGTCTTCGTCCTCGAGCTGGATGTGCCGGCCCGCCCGGCCGTTCGCTCGCGCCTTGCTCAGCTTGGGGTGACGTATCTGGTGCCCGCGCAGGGCTACCGCGGCGAAGTGCCACCGGTGGACCTGGTCGTTGAATTCACTGCTGAAGAGGCGCTCGCCGCCTCTGTCGACGCCGAGGTGATGGGGTACGTGCAGCAGCGTAATGTGGATAACCTCGTTCGACAGGCGACGGCGCAGGCGGGCACCAATCCACAGCAAGCGGCCAAGACGCTCCAGGTCGCCCGAAGCATGACCCAACGACTCGGCAACCGAGGCATGACCGTTGCGCTTGCCCGCGCGGAAGAGGAGCTTCACGGCAACGGCACAATCTCTGTCGGAACGCGCAAGACGATCAAGGTTGGTGCGCGCACGCAGACGATGAAGGTCGACAGCCCCGACGCCACGCCACAAAACGTGCCGTCCCAGGACGAGATCCGTCGCCTCACCGGTGCCTGACAGTTGGCCACAGCTGTCAGGCCACCCAGCGCCCGAGAAGCCTGCCCGTGGTAGTGCCGAGCGATTGGCCCAGGAGGCCCCCACCAGAGTCCAGCAAGGAGATGATCGTGCAAGTCTGTCAGGTCTGCCAGCATCAGAATCCAGCCGGTGTCGAGTATTGCGAGGAGTGCGGTGCGGCCCTGACGGCCACCGGGAGTGGAGCTCCCGCCCAACCTCCTGTCACGAGTGCAGCAGTGCCTGCCGTAGCTGTGTCGTCGGCAGCGCCACCGTCGGCTGCTCCGCAAGCGGTGCCGAGCCTGGCCACAGCAGCCGAGGCAGACAGGGGCACAGTATCCCAAGCCTCCGACGGCGGGACCACGAGCGGGAGCACTGCGCGACCGGCTGCATCACCATCGGCTGCCGGTAGCCAGCCGCGCCTGGTGAGCAAACGCTACGGCGCGCTCACCGGGGAGGAGATCCCGCTGCTGGGCGAGCGGCTCGTCGTCGGCCGGTTCGATCCTGAGACGGGGCCGGTCGATGTCGATCTGTCGTCGATCCCGGAGACCCAGCATATTTCGCGTCAACACGGCGAGATTTACCGCGAGGCGGATGGCCGGTGGTTCGTCCGCGACCTCGGCTCGACCAATGGCGTCTTCGTGAAGCGCTCCGCCGACTCCTCCTTCGGACAACGCATTACGCAGCCACGGGAGATCGCAAACGGCGACGAACTGGCCTTTGGCAACGCCCGATTCGTGTTTCGGACGGACTAGCGCGCACGTGGAGAATCAGGAGGCGCCGCGGACCCCGACTCCAGCAGAGGACGCGCCAGTCGTCGAGGATTCGGTCCAGCCGACGTCCGCGACCTCCGGGCCTCCGGTGGAACCACCTGCGGCTGTGCGGACCGAACCCGCGGCCTTGCCCAACTCGAGTTCGGATGCCCTGGAAGAGCTGACGTTCCCGCCGGCCATTCAGTCCATATCGCCCCTGGCCCCGGATACAGTCGTCGGCGCAGACGGTCGTTTGACGATCGTGCGCCACCTCGAGACACGCGGGCGGGTCAACCGCTACGAAGCCTGCTGGAAGGATGGTGAGCGTTCAGTCGCGGCGGAGGCTCGCGAAGCACCGCTCGAGCATGCCTGGCTCCGCCGCGAGGCGGAGGTGCTGGCCACCAGTCGCTTCGCGATGCTGCCGACCTATCTGGGCAGCTTCGAGCACGAGGAGCGTCGGTACCTCGTCATCGAACCGCTTGGTGGTCAGACCCTCGAAGCCGCATTGGAGCAGGGCATGCCGCCCGAGGCGGGGCTGTCGGTGGTCGTGCAGCTCGCCCAGGCACTCCGCCGCCTCCATCGTGACGGCTGGGCGCACGTTGCACTGAGCCCGGCTGACCTGGTCCTCGGCCAGCCCATCAAGCTGGCGCAGCTGGGGGGAGCGCTCCGGCTCGGCGAAGTCCCGTCGCAAGCGACCCAGATCGTTGGCTATTCGGCACCCGAGTTGGCCGAGCCTGCCGCGATTACCGGCAAGGAGGATGTGTATACGTTGGGTGCCCTGCTGTTCCGCGTGTTGTCGGATCAGCACCTGCCCGAGACCGGCGCCGAGCTCACCGCACTGCCCTCACTGGTGCACACTCCCGGCGCGCCGCAACTGCTCGCTCAGGCGCTGTCACCGGCCGCTGAGCGACTGGACCTGGAGTCGATGTACCAGCAGTTGCTCGCTCTGCGCCAGCGGCTGGCGCGGGAGGTGCTGCAGCTCGAGATCGCCAGCGCCACCACGCTCGGCCTGAACCCGACGCGCGTCACGAACGAGGATTCGTGCGGCTACGTCACGTGGAATCTGGCCACGGCGGACGGCGTCGAACAACGCTCGCTGCTGGTGGTGGCGGACGGCATGGGTGGCATGGAGGCGGGTGAGGTGGCGAGCGGGACGGCGCTGAGGACAATCTTCCGCACCGCGAGCGGTGCTTTCCTCGCGGCCGCAGAGAACATCGCGGCACCGATCGATCCCGTGGCGTTCATTCGTGCTGCCGCACCGGCTGTGCATGCCGCCGGGCAGGGCAGACAGATGGGGACCACCGTCACGGTCGCGGCGGTCCAGAATGGCCGGCTCAGCGTGGGCCATGTTGGTGACACGCGCGCCTACTTGCTGCGCGACCAGATGCTGAGGCAGCTTACGGCGGATCACTCCCTCGTCGCTGCCATGGTGGCCAGCGGGGTGTTGACCACAGAAGAAGCGCGTGGGCACCCGGACAGCAACAAGGTCCTGCGTTCGCTTGGGAGTCAGCGCGAGCTTCCCGAGGGCTATGTGGATGATCTCACCGCGGTGTGCGGTCAACCGTCACTGGAGCTGCGCAGCGGAGACTGGATGCTGCTCTGCTCCGACGGCCTCTGGGGCACGGTGAACGACGACCGCATCCGGGAGGTTCTGTCGGAGGCACTCGACTGCCCGACTGCCGCCCGCGTGCTTGTCGAGCTCGCGCTCCAGGCGGGCGCGCCCGACAACGCGTCCGTGGTCGTGGCACGGTGCGTCCGCGCGACATGGCAGTAGGAGTCGACCACTCCGGGATGATCCAGTGTCTGGTCTGCAACGCGGAGAATCCGGCCACCGCGAGGATCTGCGCCACCTGTGGTGCGGCCCTCAGCGGCGACCCGGCGCGTGGCGCCGCCAACGCGTTACCCGTTGGAACCCAACTCAGCGGCGGCCTGTACGCCGTGGGCAAGGTGCTCGGCCAGGGGGGGTTCGGCATCACCTATCTCGGCAGCGACGCGCGCAAGCGACGAACAGTAGCCGTCAAGGAATTCTTCCCTGCAGGCTCCACTCGGCGCGGTCGCGAAGTGCACCCCTCCAGTGCCATGTCCCTCGCGGATTTCACGGCCGCTCGCGACAAGTTTCTGGACGAGGCGCGCATCCTCGCGCGGTTCAAGAACCCCGGCATCGTCGAGGTGTACGGCTCGTTCGACGAGAACAACACGGCCTATATGGTGATGGAGTTTCTGCGCGGCCGCTCCCTGCTGCAGCTCCTGGAGGAGCGCGGCCCGTTACCGGAAACGGAAGTCGTAGGATACATCGTCCGCGTCGGTGAGGCTCTTGAAGCGGTCCACGGCGCCAAGCTGCTGCATCGCGACCTCAAGCCCGACAACGTGATGCTGACCGACGATGGCAGGGTGGTGCTCATCGACTTCGGGACGGCCCGGACGTATGCGGCCGGCAAGACCGGCCGTATGACCACGATGTTGACGCCCGGCTATGCGCCACTCGAGCAGTATGGCCAACACGTCCGCTTCGGCCCATTCACGGACGTGTACGCGTTGGCGGCCACGCTCTACCACCTGCTCACGGGGCATATGCCGACCGATGCTACAGACCGGGCCACGGGTGCCCCGCTGCCGTCCCCTCGAGAGCTGAACCCACAGGTCAGCGCTAGAGTCAGTGACGTGGTGATGTGGGCGATGGAGATTCGTGTCGACCGCCGCCCTCAGACGGTGGCGGAGTTCGTCGCGGCACTCCGCGAGAACGTTCCGCGCCCCCTGACAACCGACCTCGCCCGGAAGGTTGCGCCTGATGAGGCACGCGCGCCAATTGCGCAACCGCATACCGAGCTACCTCCAACCGGTGCACAGGCGCCCGCGGCCTTCTCTGGTGATCCTCCGTACCTGGTGGCGGCCGAAGGCAAGACGCTCCGGTTGCCCCAGCAGTGCGCGTGCTGCGCCGAGCCAGCGGACGCGACGTACTTCGCCCAGCATACCGGCGGTGACGGGCCGTTCCACCTGTTCGAGGAGACGCGCGGGTGGGAATTTCCGTACTGCTCGCAATGCCTCGAACATATCCAGTTGCAGGGCGAGACGTCGAGGCCGGGCATTGGGCAGCTCGCCGCGGGTCCCCTGCTCGGGGCCGCGCTCGGCGGTCCGGTCGGCCTGTTGATCGGTCTCGGGGCATCCGCGGCCGCGTCGGTGTACGGCGCGGCGCAGGCCAGCGAACAGGTCCGAGCGTTGCTGAAGGCGACCTGTGTTTCAGTCGGGCCAGCGGTTGGATACGACGGATGGGATCGTGATACCCACCATTTCACATTCCTCAATCGCGACTATGCGAACGCGTTCTGCGCCGAAAACGCGGGCAGCCTCGTCTCGCTCGGCGGGCCCTGAATCCTTCCCGTGCGCCTGTTGCTGAAGTCGCGTCAGGGATGCGAGCAGTGATGCCGCTCAGTTCGGCGAGAGGGAGGAAACGGCGGATCCGCACACGAGGACAGCGGAAGCTTACTGAGCCTTTCAAAACCGGGTGGAGAGCCGGGTAGATTGACGACAATTTGGGCGGAACATGGCCAAAGCATTGGTCAGCGACGCGCTCTGGGAGGTGATCGCGCCGCTACTGCCACCTGCCACCTGCCACCCATGCCCAC
>CBJLVJ010000110.1:0-7700 GCA_966426465.1 uncultured bacterium
CATGGCAAACCACGCAGAGGACAGGTCATGCCCATTTTCGAGATGCCACTGGACCAGTTGCCGCTGTATCGGGGCCGCAACCCGCGGCCCGACGACTTCGATGCGTACTGGGCGGCCGCCCTCGGTGAGCTGGCTTCCACTGACAGTAACGTGGCGCTGCGCCCGGTCGATTATGCGGCAAGCTTCGCCGATTGCTTCGATCTGCAGTTCACGGGCGTAGGCGGGGCGCGCGTCTACGCCAAGTACCTGCGGCCGCGAGGCCTCATCTCGAGCCGTGTCCCGGCGGTGGCCGTGTTCCACGGCTACTCCGGCAGCAGCCCGGATTGGTTCGCCCTCCTGCCCTACGTGGCGCAGGGCTGGTGCGTCGCCGCTCTGGACTGCCGGGGCCAGGGCGGTCGGTCCGAGGACGTGGGGGGCGTGAGTGGCAATACGCTGCAGGGCCACATCATTCGCGGGCTTCTCGATAGTCCGCACAAGTTGCTGTATCGGCAGATCTTCCTGGACTGCGTCCAGCTGATGCGCATCCTGATGACGTTTCCCGAGATCGACTCCGACAGGCTGGCGGTGACTGGAGCCTCTCAGGGCGGCGGACTGTCACTGGCCTGCGCCGCGCTCGAGCCGCGAGTGAAGGTCGCCGCGCCCATCTATCCGTTCCTCAGCGATTATCAGCGCACGTGGGAGATGGACCTCGACGTCGACGCCTACCAGGAGCTGCGTCAGCTGTTCCGCCGCTTCGACCCCCGCCACGAACGCGCCCAGGAGATCTTCACCACCCTCGGCTACATCGACGTGCAGCATCTGGCCGCGCGCATCCAGGCGCGCGTGCTGATGGCGGTGGGGCTGATGGACACGGTGTGTGCTCCGTCCACACAGTTCGCCGCGTACAACAAGATCACGTCGTCAAAGGAGATGGTCATCTACCCCGACTTCGGCCAGGAAACGTTGCCCGACCTGGCCGACCGCGTGTTCACCTTCCTGTGCACCTGTCTTTGACACAAGAATCCGCTACTACGTCACGGGCCCGGTCGGATTGCTGGTGTGGTACAGCACGTCACCGCGCCGCCGCTCGGCTTCGCCCGCCGTGTACCGTCCAACCCGCTCGTGCACGAAGCTCGCCAGTGACTGGGTTGCGAGCTGCAGGTGATCTTCGCTGTCGAAGATCGTCACCGCCACGAGCTCGCGCGGACCCGTGCGGATCACCGAGTACGATGCAAAGCCGAGCTGCTTCGACAACTGCGTCCCGATCTCCCGCGCCGCCGTGTCATCCGTCGAGCTGCCCTCGTCGTTCAGAGACCAGATGTTGATATGGGCGAACATCCCTGTCGATCCCTCCGCTCCAGTCATACTCTATCGAGCGGGCCAATTGCCGCTCACTCGGTTTCGTCCGGCGGCCGGCGGAGGCTCTTCGTCGAGCCGCGGCGAATTTTTCCAGCCAGGCGCTTTTCACGACTGGCGCGGCTGGGCCGTGTCGGACGCCGCGGCGGAGCCGGAGGCGCCAGCGCCTGCGCCACCAGCTCCGTCAGCCGTTGGACTGCGATCTCCTGGTTCCGAGTGAGCGAACGCTCGTCCTGGACGGTGATGCGCAGTGGCCGCTCGTCCAGCCCAAGCCCGAGCGTGAGCCGGCTGGCGAGCTCCGGCTCCAGACCAGCCAGGCTGTCGGAGTCGATCGTCAGCTCAGCCCGCGTCGACGCCTTGTCACGGTGCTGTCCGCCCGGACCGCTCGACCGGCTTGCGCTCCAGCGAGCGCTCTTCAACAGGTGCTCGACGACCTCGCTCGGTTCCATCGGAGCTCGTTCGTTGGCAGCTTCAACCCAATCGTGCGATCAGCCTGGGGTCAAGAAAGTCGCGCAGCGTGTCGCCGACGAGGTTCGCCGCCAGGACGGTCAGCGCGATCGCGGCGCCTGGAAAGATGACCAGCCACCAGGGTGGCTGAAACGATTGCGCCAGGACGCCGCCGAGCATGTTGCCCAGGCTGGGCGTCGGCGGCGGTACGCCGACGCCGAGGAAGCTGAGCGCGGCTTCGGCAAAGATCGCGGTGCCCAGATTCAGCGTGGCAATAACCGCCACCGGCGCAACGCATTGGGGCGCAATCTGGCGCGCCATGATGCGCACCGGAGTGGCGCCCACGCATCGCGCGGCTTCGACGAACTGCATCTGCTTTACCGACAGCACAACCGCGCGCGTGATGCGCGTCGCCAGCGGAATCTGGGTGACGCCGACGGCGACGATGACCGTCCCCAGGCCTGGCCCGAGCGCCACCGACAGCAGCATGGCCAGGATCAGTGTTGGAAACGACGACAGCACTTCGATGACACGCTGAGACAGCAGATCGTACGTGCCAGCCGCGTATCCGCTGGTGATGCCCCACACCACGCCCAGCGATACACCAAGCGCAATCGATGCGACGCTGACGAGCAAGCTGATACGTAAGCCCCAGATGATGCGGCTGAGCACATCTCGGCCGAGATTATCGGTGCCGAGCAGGTGGACCGGCGACGGCGCCTGGCGAGCCGCAGCGTAGTCGTTATGAAGTGGATCGTATGGGGCAATCTGGCCGGCAAATATCGCCAGCAACACCGCCACGAGGATCAGCACCGCCGCGGCGGTACCCAGGCTCGAGCTGCGCAGAAGACGCATCAGCCGTAGCGGATGCGCGGATCGATCCACGCGTAGCTGAGATCGACGAGCATGTTGATGAGGACCGCTACTGCGCCGTAGACGAGCACCAGGTTCTGGATGACCATCCAGTCACGCGCATTCAGCGCTTGCACCAGATAGGTGCCGAGGCCGGGCACGCCGAACGCCGTCTCGGTTGCCACCGCTCCGCCAATCAACGCGCCCATGGTCGCGCCGGAGGTGGTGACCACCGGCAGGAGCGCGTTGCGCATGACGTGTTTGCCGACGATCGCCTGTTCGCGCAGGCCCTTGGAGCGCGCTGTTCGAACGTAGTCGTCGAACAGCGCCTCGAGGATGGTCGAGCGCGTCATGCGCGCCAACCCCGCGGCGAGGCCAAGGCCGAGGGCGATGGCCGGTCCGACCACCATCTGCAGGTTCTTCAATGGATCCTGCCACAGGTCGGTGATGACCAGTGGTGGCCGCCAGGTGAACGTGAGCACCAGGATGAGCACCGCGGTGAGGCCGATCCAGAAACTGGGTATGGCGAGAAACAACGTCATGAACACCCGCACGATGTAATCGGTCCAGGCATTGCGGTGCGTGGCGCTCAGGATTCCTGCCGGCACGCCGATCACCCACGACAGGGCGACGGCGGCAAGCGCGATTTCGAGTGAAACCGTGCCGCGGCGGATGACCGTATCGCGGATAGGCTCCGTATTCCAGAAGGAGTGGCCCAGGTCGCCGCGCGCAACGTCACCAATCCACGTCAGGTATTGCTCCGGAAGCGGCCTGTCAAGCCCGAGACTCGCGCGGGCCGCCGCCAATTCTTCGTCGGACAGGCGGTACTGCCCCTGTCCCTCCTGGGCAACGATCGCCAGCGGATCGCCAGGCAGGATGCGCATGGCCACGAAGATCAGCACCGTGATGCCGAACAACGTCGGCACGGCCATCAGGAGCCGGCGGACCAGGTACCGCTGCACGGACTGCGGCGGTAGTCTCAGTCAGGCGTCGAGCCAGGCAATTTCCACACGCCCCCACTCGCTCTGGACGCGTTTGTCGAGGGCGAGCCCGTGCACGCCCGCGCGCCACATCAGCAGCTGATCGGTAAACCCGATGAACGACCACGGTGGATCCTGGTAGCGCAGATACTGCATCTGGTCCAGCAGGGCGCGCCGCCTGGTCGGGTCGAGCTCGCGGTCCGACTGTTTGAGCAGAGCGTCGAACTGGGCGTTGCTGTAACCACCGTAGTTCTGCGAGCCACCCGTCTTGAAGTAGGTATTCGCCAGCGGCGAGAAATCGGAGATCGGTCCGCTGGGCGTATCCAGCACCAGCGTGAAGCGGCCGGCCTTCTGATCTTCGACCAGCAGCGACCGTTCGGCAACGCGGATGGTGACTTCCACACCAAGCGCGTTCTTGAGCTGGTCCTGGATACCCGGAGCCATGATCTCGGCGTGTGGCGGCACCGAGGCGGACAGGAGCTCGACGCCCGGTACGCCGTTTGGATACCCGGCATCGGCGAGGAGTTTGCGCGCGTCGGCGACGTCCTGGGTCTTGTCCGCCCGGTAGCCGGGCAGCGTCGCAATGGTGTCGCGCGGCGTGGCAAACTCGCCGCCGTGTGGCACCCAGCGTGACAGGTCGATCTGCTCCTGGGTCTTGAAGGCTTCGATCAGCCCCTGGCGGTTGAGCGCCAGGTGGACCGCGCGCCGCACGCGCGGATCGTCGAACGGCTTCTGGCGCGTGTTGATGATCACCTGGTAGGCGCCGAAGGTGGTCACCCGGTTGGTACGCATCGCGTCGGTGCGTCTGGCGCCCTCGTCCCAGGTCTCCTTCGACACGTTCCACGAGAGGTCCGCCTGGTTGGTGAGCACCGCCGTACCGCGATCCGACCAGGCGGCGACGTGGATCAGCTCGAGCGCGTCAACGTACGGCAGGTCGCGGTTCCAGTAATTGGGGTTGCGCACCAGCGTCCACTTCTCACCGTCCTTGTACTCCTTGAACATGAACGGTCCGGTGCCTGGCGCGACGAGCACCTTGCGCAGATCGTTGTTGTTCGCGTCGAGTGTCTTCTTCGAGTAGATGCCCTGCGTATTGTCGGTCAGCAGCAGCATGAAGATCGCCGACGGCTCGCTCATGGTGAACTTGACCGTCCGCGCATCGACCGCCTCGATCTTCGCCACCGCCGCGTAGCGGTCCTTCACCAGGCTCACCACGCCCTGAGGTGGGAAGATCATACGGTTATAGGTGGCAACCACGTCGTCGGCGGTCAGTGGTGTTCCGTCGTGGAACTGGACTCCGTCGCGCAGGGTGAAGGTGTACGCGAGTCCATCCGGCGCGACCTGGAAGCTTTCGGCGATGTCGGGCACGATCGTCTTGAGCCCATCCACCGGGTTCAGCCGCACCAGGTTGCTGTAGATGTGACAGAGCACGTTGCTGTTGGCGCCTTGCTGCAGGTCGTAGTTCGACGTGGTGACGCCGAAGGCGATGCGCAGCGTGCCGCCCCGCTTCGGGTTCGGCTCAGCCGAGGCGAGCCGTCCGAGATCGGCGCTTGCTGACGCGGGCGTCGCGCCCACCGCCGGCGCGGCCGTGGCCGGCGGAGGTGTAGGCGCCGCTGCTGGCACAGGCACCTGCGCGCGGGTGGGCGCCGGTGCGGCCGTCGGCGCGGCGGCTGGTGGCGCCCCGACGCCGCAGGCGGCCAGGAACACCGCGATGGTACTGCTCGCAAAGCCGAGCCCCGCCAGGCGTCTGGCGAATTGCCGACGAGTCAGTTTGCCTGTCTGCAGGGCCTCGAAGAGAGCCAGACTTTGTGGATCCAGTTGCATGAAAATTGGTGCCCCCCGCCCTGGAAACGCTGGTGCGCTAACGGGCCACACGCTACCACGCCCAGGCCTTTCCTCATCGTTGTCGCCGTGCCAGGCAGCCTTCGTCGGTCACGGACGGGCGACCGCCGGAGCCAGGTCGTTCCACGCTCGTTCGCTTTCCCGCAGGTGGCTGTAGAAGGTGCTGAACGCCGCCCACATGGCGTCGACAGCCGCGTGCGCCGCCGCGGCGTCTAGCGCGAACAGTGCCTCGCGCAGATCGGCCGCCGCGGCTGCCTGGGCCGAGGCATTGGCCTGCGCGGCTTCAGCCAGGGCCTCGCTCGCCGCCGGGTGCCGCTGGAGCAACACGCCCGCGGGCGGATCCGGCTCGGTCCGAGCCTCGCGCTCGGCGCGCGTGGCAACGCCATAGCGATAGGGCAGTCGCGCACCGCCCTCACGCTCCCACTGCGTGTGCGTCGGCTCGATGTGCGGTGTCACCGACAGATACAGCGTCATCGGTCCATCGCCCACCGCCCGAACCTCGTGCCACTGACCGGCCCGAGCAACACACGCCTGACCTGGACCGAGCACCGCTGACTGGCCGTCGATGGTGAACTCCGCCTGGCCGGCCAGGACCAGGAACATTTCGTGGCCGACGTCGTGCGTGTGTCCCGCGCTGATCTGGTGTGGCTCGAAGCGCATGATGCGCGCGCGGATTTCGGGAGTAATAAACAGATTCCTGACATCGCGCTCGGAATCCCATACTTCAAGCGCCATCAGCGACTGCTCATGACGGCTGCCGCCGGTTCGCTCGCCGCGCGACTGCGCAGATACGTCTTGACGATGTCTCCGACCAGGCGAATGTCGGCGATGGCTTCCCGACCCGGCGTGAGCGGTGGTCGACCGGTGCGGATGCACTCGCCGAAGTGCTGCAGCTCCAGTTTGAAGGGATTGTCGTGCCAGGTGTACTCACGTCGCCAGGGCGTACGGTCCGCGTCCATGCCATGCAGCGTGACGTAGGACGGTAAGCCGCGCGCGAAACCGGTGGGAAACGAAGCCAGCACTCGCTCTCGTGAGCCGTACACCTCGAGCGTCTCCTTGAAGTCCCACAACTCGGGCAAATCGATCCACGACACCACCGCCCGGCGCTCATCGCCGTAGTCGAGCACCGTACTGACGGCGCGTCCGTCCACCCAGATTTCGGCGCTCAGCACCTGGCGGGGTGGGCCGAACAGTCCGTGCAGGTTGCCGATATCGTGGATCATGCTGCCGAGGATCAGGTTGTAGGCGTGGCCGATCGCAGCCGGCACCGCTTCACCATCCGGATAATCGAGGGCCTCGGCAACCAGCGCGGCTTGCTCCGCCTGCCACCGGGCTCGGACGTCGCCAGGGATATCGCCGAAGCGGTGGACCTTGAACTCGGCCGTGTGCAGGTCATTGTCCGGGTGCAGGTGGTTGACCTGGATGAAGCGCACGTCAGTCATGTTGGCCACCTGACGCTGGGCGAACTGGTATGCCGGCTCGTGCCGCTTCATGTAGGCCACCATCAAGATCACACCAGCGCGCTCGGCCGCCTCGACCATGGCCTCGGCCTCGCGCACGGTCGTGCACATCGGTTTCTCGACGAACACGTGTTTGCCAGCCTCAGCCGCGGCGATCGATGGCGCGGCGTGCGAGCCCGATGGACACACGATCACGCCGTCGATGGGCGACCGCACCAGGTCGTGGTAGTCCAGGAAGCGCCGCTCGGGCGGGACGCCATAGTCGGCGCCGACGACGTCGAGCAACCTGGGCGACAGGTCGGCCAGCCCGCCAATCTCGAATTCGTCGTCGAGCTCGCGCAGATGCGGCAGGTGCTGTATCTGGGCGATCGCTCCACAGCCAATGACGCCGATGCTCAGGCGCGCCACGGTGTGTTCCCCAACAGGTCAGGCATGCCAGCATGTCTATCACCCGCGGCGCTCAAAGCACAAACGCCGACCGACCTGCGCTCAGCCTCCCCGCGCCAGACCGCGATAGGCAGGCACCAGCAAGGTCATCACGACTGCCGCGAACAAGGCAAAGATCAGCAAGACTTCCATGAGCCCAGTGTGTCCGCACCGGACGTGGCTCAGGTGAACATCACCTGCCAACGGCCTGACATCTTCCTGACGATGCGCCCGACCAGCCGCTGTCGGTGCACGACGGGCTCCCGTCCAGCCTATCGCCCGCCGACAATGAGGCCAGCGCGCGGGCTCGTATGCTTGCGAGGATGCCGAATGTCCTCATAACGGCGCCAGGGGTGACTGG
>CBJLVJ010000111.1:0-7626 GCA_966426465.1 uncultured bacterium
CGATGTGGTAGCGGAGGCAAGCACGGTTCACCTGGTCGGCTGCGGCTCGGCTGCGCACGCGGCACGTTGTGGCGAGTACCTCTTTTCGCGGCTGGCGAGCCGCCAGGCGAACAGCGTCGTCGGCTCTGAGTTCGGCTACCTGGCTGATTTTCTCGATTCGCGTAGCCTGGTCGTTGGCCTCAGCCAGAGCGGCGAGACGATCGACCTGCTGGACTCGATCAAGTCGGCCGGGCGACGTGGGGCGAGGCTCGCGGCGCTGGTCAACGTCGAAGGCTCGAGCCTGTATCGGCTCGTCGATCAGCCGATCCTGCTCTCGGCCGGGCCCGAGCGGTGCGTCCTGGCAACCAAGAGTTTCACGGCCAAACTCGGCGTGCTGCTCATGGCGGCGTACGCCGCGCGGGGTCGCCTGGGTGAGGGCCAGGAGCTCCTGGAGCGAGCCGCCGACGAGATCCAGTTGTTCCTGTCCGACGGTCGCGCGGAGCGGCTACGCGCCCTGGCCGAGCGCTTCGCTGCCAGCCAGCACCTGTACGTGATCGGCCGCGGCCCGAGCTATCCGATGGCGCTCGAAGCCGCGCTCAAGATCAAAGAGGTGAGCTACATGCACGCCGAGGGCTTCGCCGGCGGCGAGCTCAAGCACGGTGTGATCGCGCTGATCGAACCGGGCACGCCATGCATCGTGCTGGCGCCGAACGACGAGACGTTCAATGCCATCCTGTCCGGTGCTGAAGAGATCAAGGCCCGGGGCGGCTACATCATTGGCATTTCGCCGTTTGCCAGCGAGGTGTGGGACGAGCACATCCAGGTCAACGACGTCGGCGAGGCGGCGTCCATCGTCAACGCCGTGCCACCCCAGGTGCTGGCGTATCACCTGGCGCTGCAGCGCGGCCTGGACCCCGACAAGCCGCGCAACCTGGCCAAGAGCGTGACCGTGAAATAGCGTCAGGAAGGGACAAGCTCGAACGCTGCCCCATTCGGGAGCCGGTACACCTGGAAATCGCTGTCCAGCGTGAACACCTGGCGCAGGCGTAGCTCCTCGGCGAGGGCGACCAGTGATGCGTCTGCCAGGTCCATCGGTAGGTCTCTGTACTGTTCCATCAGGACTGGCATGCGGGTAACCATGCGCGGCGTGAGGTCGTACAACACGAGTGCTCCGGAGGCGATCCAGCCCCACAGCACCTCCTGTGCGCGCCAACCTGACGCGCGACCAGCGAGGTACATCGCTTCGGCGAAGGCCGGCCACGTCGTCACAAGGGACCCAAGGCGCGTGGCGGCGGCCGAGGCACAGCGCCGGTGATCGCGATCGCGTGGGTCGATCAGTGCAGTAAGCGGACCCGCGTCGGTCAGAAGCACCTGCGGTTGCGGTAGTACTTCTCGACGAGAAAGTCGGCGAACGCGCGGCCAGTATGGCGCGAGTCGATGTACCCGCTTTCCACGGAGCCGACGCCGTCGCCCAGCAGGTCGAGCAGACTGCGGCCGAGCACGCGATCGCAACGCTCCTTCACAGCCTCACGGATGAAGACCGAGGCGGACACCCCCTCGCGGGCGGCGGCCTCCTGAAGCTGACTCTCGAGGTCGGAATCCAGCCGAAAGCTCCTGGCCATGCTGGATCGTATCACGCTAGAGGACAAGCGTAATACTTTTTGCGACCCGTACCGCCCGCCGACCCTACAATCGTCGCCTTACCGGGAGTGAAACAATGAGAGGCATGCACGCAGGTCGATTGGTTCGATGGGTTCCCTCTGTCTTGGCCGCGCTGGCGGTCGCGGCGTGTAGCGCGCCGCCCAGCGCGCCTGCGCCGACCAGTCCGCCGGCGGCAACGACCGCGCCCGCCACCAAGCCCACGACTGCGCCTACCGCGGGCGCGGCGTTCAGTGGCAATTTCGACGGGACGCTGCTCTTCGGCGCGCCGATCTCCTTGACCGGCAGCACCGCTAAAGAAGGGACTCTGACGCGCGATGGCTACGACCTGTGGCGCGATACCTACAACAAGTCAGGTGGCATCAACGTCGGCGGCAAGCACTACAAGATCGAGACGAAGTACTACGACGATGCCAGCAACGCGCAGCAAAGCGCAACACTGGCGGACAAGCTGATCAACGAAGACAAGGTCAACTTCTTGCTCGGACCGTATGGCACCGCGCCGACGCTTCAGGTCAGCACCGTGGCCGAAAAGAACAAGATGCCTATGATCGAGGGCAACGGTGCAGCGGAGAGCATCTTTTCCCAGGGCTACAAATACACGTTCGGCGTGCTTTCACCAGCGCAGAATTACCTGCGCGGTGTAGTCGATCTGGTTTTGACGCTCGATCCAAAGCCGACAACCGCGGCAATCCTTACGGCCGACGACCCGTTTTCGGTCGAGGTCGCCGATGCGGCGAAGACGTACGCCGAGCAGAAGGGTCTGCAGGTGGTCTACTACCAGAAGTACCCGAACGCGTCGACGGACCTGCGTGCGCCACTCACCGAGACCAAGGCCAAAAACCCCGATCTGTTCCTGAACAGCGGCCACCTTCAGGAGAGCCTGGCGATCATGCAGCAGGCCAAGGAGCTGGGTTTCAATCCGAAGGGGTTTGCGTTCAGTGTCGGGCCCGGCACGCCTGACTTCCAGACGACGCTGCAGAACGACGCGAATTACGTGCTCGGCGGGGTGCAGTGGACGCCGGCGCTCAAATACCACGGCGACGACCTGTTCCAGACGCCGGAGAGTTACAACAGCCTGTACAAGCAAACATTCAACTACGAGCCCTCGTACCAGAGCGCCGATGCGACCGCCGCGGGCGTGGCGTTCGTGAAGGCCATCGAAGCCGCCGGATCGACCGAGCCAGCCAGAGTGCGCGACGCCATCGCGAAGCTGGATTTCATGTCCTTTTACGGCCAGATCAAGTTTGACGAGCGGGGCATCAACGCGACCAAGCCGATGGCCGTCGAGCAGTGGCAGAACGGTCGGCGGGTGACGGTCTGGCCGAGCGACGTGGCCGAGGTCAAAGCGCAGTGGCCGATGCCCGCCTGGAGCGCCCGCTAGCGCGAGCTGTTGGCTCGCGAATGGACTTTGTCCAGCACATCCTGAACGGGCTGCTCCAGGGCTGCATCCTGGCCCTGATCGGGCTGGGGTTTTCGCTGGTCTGGGGCATTCTGAATATCATCAACCTGGCCCACGCGGCGTTCATCATGCTCGCCGCGTATTTCACGTATTTCCTGTGGTCGCTGGCCGGGGTCGACCCGTTCATCAGCCTGCCGCTGGCCATGCTCGTGCTGTTCGGCGTTGGCTACCTGCTGCAGCGCTACGTCATCAACCTGGTCATGGGTGCGTCCATCCTGACCACGTTCCTGCTGACGTTCGGGTTCGAGAGCTTGCTGGTCAACCTGGCGTTGCGCCTGTTTTCGGCCGACACGCGCCAGACCAAGCCGCTGTACGCCAACGCGTCATTCAACATCGGCCCGCTGTATGTGCCCTACACACAGATCGGCGCGGTGGTGGTGGCGCTGCTGCTGACGTATCTGCTCTACCTGTTTCTCGACCACACGCGTACTGGCTCGTCCATCCGCGCCGTCGGCCAGGACCGAGTCGCCGCCCGCCTGATGGGCATCGATATCGGCCGCACGTACGCGCTGACGTTTGGCATCGGCGCGGCGCTGGCCGCCGCCTCGGGCGCGCTGCTGTCGACGACGAGCGGGTTCGCGCCCAACGGCTTCTCCGCGTTCAACGTCCTGGCCTTCAGCGTGGTCGTGCTTGGTGGGCTGGGGAGCATCCCGGGCGCGTTGCTCGGCGGCCTCGTGTTCGGTCTGGTGTACGAGTTCGGCGGCACGTACGTGCTGTCGCAGCGCGACGTGGTCATTTTTGCCATTCTGATCCTGGTGCTGGTCCTGCGGCCGACCGGGTTACTGGGCCGTGAGGGCTACCGGTGAACCTGGCTATTTTCGTGCTGGGCACCGCGCTGGCCATCGTGGCCGCGCGACCACTCTCCGCGCCCGCGCTCCGCCGACTCGCTACGGCGGCGCTGATCGCGCTGCTGGTAGTCGCTCCGCTGATCACCAGCAGCACGTCGATTCTGTTCGACGCGCTCACCGCGATGTGCATCGCCTACGGCTGGAACATCATCGGCGGGTTCGCCGGCTACGCGGCGTTCGGCAACGTGGCCTACCTGGGCCTGGGCGCATTCGTCGCGGCGGGCTTCATGAGCCGCCAGCCGGGCCACCTGGCCTGGCCCTGGTTCGTGGGCATCCCGCTCAGCGTGATCATCGTCTCGCTGGTCGCCGGCGCGATCGGCATCGTCGTACTCCGCCTGCGCGGCCACTACTTCTCGATCGCGACGCTGGGTGTCGGTGTGGCGATGCCACAGATCATCACCTGGGATGCCGCCTTCGGCACGCACGGCGTCTTCCCTAACTTCTTTGGCGGCGGCCTGCCGCTCAACTTTCCACTGGCCGAGGACATCCGCGTCGGCGGTGCGGTGCTCGACGCCGATCGCTTCTTTCTGTACGGCCTGGGGCTTGGCACGGCCCTGATCGGCTGGACGCTGACTCGTGCGCTGGCCCGCAGCAAGTTCGGCTACGGCCTGATCGCCATCCGCGAAAACGAACAAGCCGCCGAGGTGATGGGCGTCAACACCACCGTGAGCAAGGTGCTGGCGTACATGCTCAGCGCGGCCCTGGCGGCTCTTGGCGGCGCGGTCATCGGCTACAAGCTGACCAACATGACCACCGAGGCGGAGGCGCTCTTCAGCACCACCAACAATTTACAGATGATCATCATCTGCCTCATTGGCGGAATCGGCACGCTGTGGGGCCCGTTTATCGGCGCGTTCATCCTGTTCGGACTGCAGGAGGCCTTGCGCGTGCTCTCGAGCAGTCAGGAGTTCCTGGCCTGGCAGGGAGTCATCTTCGCGCTGCTGGTGGTGCTGGTCGTGTTGTTCTTGCCGCGCGGGGTCATGCTCTTCGTCGCCACCAGGACGCGGCTGACCTGGCGCGTTTTCGCCCGAAACCTGGTCGCGCATCGCATATGACCGGGCAGATCCTGCAGGTCACTGACGTTGCCAAACGCTTTGGCGGGGTTACCGCTGTTCAGGATGTGAGCTTCGACATCCAGGCGGGCGAGATCCTGGGCTTGATCGGGCCGAATGGCGCCGGCAAGACCACGCTGGTCAATCTCATCACCGGTGTGGCGGCGCCGACACGAGGCACCATCCTCTTCGAAGGTCGACCGCTGACCGGGCTGCGGCCGCACCAGATTGGCCGTCTCGGGGTGGCCCGCACGTTCCAGGTGGTGCGGCCCTTCGCCAACCTGACCGTCCTGGAGAACGTCGCGGTCGGCGCGATGTACGGCGCCGGCGGCGCTCGACGCTCGGCTGCCAGCGCGATGCACAGAGCCGACGAGGTGCTCGAGTTCGTCCACCTGTCGGCGCGTCGGTCAGACCCTGCCGAGAGCCTCGGCATCGCTGGTCGCAAGCGGCTGGAATTGGCCAAGGCACTGGCCATGGAACCGCGGCTGCTGCTGCTCGACGAGGTGATGGCCGGGCTGCGGGGTGTAGAGGTGGACCAGGCGATGGACCTGATCCGCGCCATCAGCGGGACAGGCATCACGCTGCTGATCATCGAGCACGTGATGAAGGTCATCACCGGCGTGTGCAGCCGCGTGGTGGTCCTCGACTACGGCAAGAAGATCGCCGACGGCACGCCTGGCGAAGTCACCGCCAACCCCGCGGTGATCGAGGCCTATCTTGGCAAGCGCTACGCGCAGGCGCACCAGGGCTGATGAGCGCGGGCGTGAGGCTCGACGGGCGTGAACCGCTGTTGCGCGTTCGGGGTCTGGACGTCGCATACGGTGAGGTCCAGGTCCTGTGGCAGGTGTCGCTGGACGTGTTCGCGGGCGAAGTGGTGGCGCTCGTCGGGGCAAACGGCGCGGGCAAGACCACGCTGTTGTCGACGATCAGCGGGCTGCTGTCGCCACGGTCCGGCAGCATCCACTTCGCGGGCCAGCCGATTGCAGGCGCCAGCACCCAGCGCATCGTCGAGCTCGGCATCGCTCACGTGCCCGAAGGTCGCCGGCTGTTCCCGGCCATGTCGGTGCGCGACCAGCTGCTGCTCGGCGCGTTCCGCCGCAACGACCGACGCGAGGTCGAACGCGACCTGGAGCGCGTGCTCGACATCTTTCCGCGCGTGAAACAGCGTCTGAGCAACCTGGGCGGAAACCTCTCGGGGGGCGAGCAACAGATGGTCGCCATCGCTCGCGGGGTGATGGCCAGACCGAAGCTGCTGATGATCGACGAGCTGTCGCTGGGCCTGGCGCCCGTCGTCGTCGAAGCCCTGATGGATACCATCGGCCGGCTGAACGCCGAGGGCATGACCATCCTGATCGTCGAACAGGACGTCCAGGCGGCGCTCGAACGCGCGACGCGTGGCTACGTCCTGGAAACGGGCCACGCGGTGCTGGAAGGTACGGCCGAGCATCTGCTGGGCGACGAGCGCGTGCGCCAGGCGTATCTTGGAGTGTGAGGCCATGAGCAGTTTCACCCGGCGCTCTTTGATCGGCGTGGCGGCAAGTAGCGTGGCGCTGCTGGGCGTCGCCTCGGCTCAGTCTCAACCGCAGGTCCCCGACGATCCGACAAAGGTGCAGGGACGCCCGCCGCGTGAGCTGGGCGACCGCTCCGCCTTCGAGGCGCCACGCCGAACGACCAGCCCAACCACGTCGCAGACGCCGCTCGACCTGCTCAATGGCATCATCACGCCGTCTGACCTGCACTACGAACGCCACCATGCCGGCGTGCCGCTGATCGACCCGGCGCGCTACACGCTGACGGTCCACGGCATGGTCGACCGCCCGACGGTCTACACGCTGGCCGACCTTCAGCGCTTTCCGTCGACGAGTCGGATCATGTTCCTGGAGTGCTCGGGCAACAGCGGCTCGAGTTGGACCAAGGGACCGCCGACCGGTACGGCGCAGACCCTGCACGGGCTGACCAGCACGAGCGACTGGACGGGCGTGCTCGTGTCGACGCTGATGAACGAAGTCGGCGTTCAGCCCGGCGCGCGATGGGTGCTGGCCGAAGGTGAGGACGCTGCCGTGCTGTCGCGCAGCGTGCCGATCGACAAGATGCTGGACGACGCCTTCGTAGCGTACGGCCAGAATGGCGAGGCGCTCCGCCCCGAACAGGGCTACCCGGCGCGGCTGATGCTGCCCGGCTGGGAGGGCAACATCAATGTCAAGTGGTTGCGGCGGCTGAAGTTCGGCGATCAGCCGTTCGAGACGCGCGAGGAGACGTCGAAATACACCGATCCGATGCCGGACGGTTCGGCGCGACAGTTCACGTTTGTCATGGAGGCCAAGTCCACCATTACCTGGCCGACGCCGCTCCTCGGCAGCATGGCGGGCCCTGGCGCGTGGGAAATACGTGGCATTGCGTGGTCCGGCCGTGGGCGAATCAGCCGCGTTGAGGTGAGCACGGACGGAGGCCAGACCTGGGCGGACGCGCGCCTGGTCGATCCGGTGCTGCCGATGGCGCACACGCGATTTCTGTTCCCGTGGACGTGGGACGGCACGGAGGCCGTCTTGACCAGCCGCGCAACGGACGAAACCGGCTACGTGCAGCCGTCACGGGACGACCTGGTGCGGGTGCGTGGCACCGCCTC
>CBJLVJ010000112.1:0-7554 GCA_966426465.1 uncultured bacterium
GGCGATCGCGCAGTCACTGTCGGCCAGACCGTGCTCGATCAGGTCTGGCCGCGGGCCCCAGCAGCCGAGCCGTGGGTTCAGCTCACCCGTGGGTCGCGGTCGCGGCGCATAGAACTGGACGACGGTCTCGTTCAGGCGGTTGGTCAGGTACGCCCACACGTTGGCGCACGCGTCTGCCTGGTGCAGGCCGAGGTCGAGCGCGGTCAGCGGCCGGTCGCCGTAGAAGACGCCGATCTGGATCAGGTGGGTGTCCGGCTCGCCGGGCACGTCGCGCTGAACGGGCGAGATGGCGATGCGGAACACGCGCGAGCCGACGCGGATGCGGTGGTTGACGGCGGGCTGTGACAGGTCGGGCAGTGGCGCCGCCCACGAGCCACGGTCGGGCAGAAAGGACACGCGCCAGAGATTCTAATGGCCCGGAAATTCGGTATTTCCCCGCAGGCGCTGCTCTTGTATGCGGCGGCGCAGTCAGTCATAGTCCCGCCGCTTCACTTTGGGGGTCGATCGGTTGAACCAAGTCACTACCTGCGGCATCTGCGGCGACCTCGTGCGCTCGGAGATGGGTGCCAACCTGCACCCGCGCCTGCAGGCTCACCAGGCGCTGCGCGACATGCAGGCGCACCTGAGCAAGCACTCGTTCGCCGAGCTGCTGCGCTGGGAGATCCGCCAGGATCTTGACCTGGTGCCAGACGAGCAGCGGCCAGCCATCGTGCGCGACATCTACCGCAGCCTGCTCGGGACGACGCGGGACACCCAGTTCGCGCTCAACGATACCGATGGGCGCGGCGTGTATTCGATCGACGAGGCGCTGGGTGACCTGGAGCTGTACCGCATGTGGCGGAGCGCCCGTCGCTGTGGCGACCCGGGCTGCACACAACACGAACCGAGCTAAGATCGTGGCCATGGTCGGCTCGGCCTCGCACGGAGCGATGACCACTCCCGCGCTGTGAAGCTCGGCATCCTGGTCGAGACGGAGGAAGGTCTCGACTGGGCGAGCTGGCGCCGCGTGTACGCCAGTGCCGAGCGACTGGGCTTCGAATCGGTGTGGATCTCGGACCACTTCCTGTCGCCGTGGACGGCCGAGCGGCATGGGCTCGACGCATGGGTGGCGCTGGCGGTAGCAGCCGCGGAGACCCGCCGTGTGCTGCTCGGACCGCTCGTCTCGCCGATCACGTTCCGCCAGCCAGCGATGCTGGCGCGCATGGCCGAAAGCCTGCACGATTTGAGTCACGGGCGATTCGTGCTTGGCCTGGGGCTGGGCTGGAACGCCGCCGAACACGCCAGGGCGGAGATCGAGTTCCCACCCGTTTCCGAGCGGCGACGCCGACTGGAGGACGGCATCCGCCTGATTCGACGCACGCTCGGTGAGCGGCGCGTGCCGCTGCTGATCGGCGGCGCGGGACCCGGCTCGAGCCTACCGCTGGCCGCCCGCAGCGCTGACCACTGGAATATCACGACCAGCTCCGTTGAGCTCTATCGCCAGCGCAGCGAGCGACTGGCCGAGTTGTGTCGGGGTGCTGGTCGCGATCCGTCGCGCATTCGGCACTCGGTCGCGGTCGGCTTCCTGGTCGGACGCGATTTGGCGGACCTGCGCGCGCGGTGTGAGAACATGCGCCGAAGCGTGCCACCCCTGGCTGAGGCGGAGGACGTGCTCGAGGCCGCGCGCCAGATGGGCTGGGTTGCCGGCACCCCGCCGCGTATCATCGAACACCTGAGATCCCTGGCGCAGGCGGGTGTCGACCTGGCGATTCTGGGTCACTACAACCCGGCGGACGACGCCGCGCTGGAGATCATCGCCCACGAGGTCATGCCCGCGCTCGCATGAAGCTCGCCGGCGAGGTCGCAGTCATCACGGGCGGCGCCAGCGGCATCGGCCGCGCGACGGCGCTCGCGGTCGCGCGACGGGGTGCGGACGTGGTTCTGGCCGACGTCAACGACCGCCGCCTGGTCGAAGTGACCGCCGAGATCGAGCGCCTGGGCCGGCGGGTGCTGTCCGTGCACTGCGACGTGGCTCGCGACGATGACGTGGCACGCCTGGCGGAGGAGGCGGAGTCGAAGCTCGGCCCGGTCGGACTGCTGATGAACAACGCCGGCGTTGTCCTTCGCGGCGCGCTGGAAGAGATAGCCATGGCCGACTGGCGGTGGTGCTTCGACATCAACGTGTTTGGCGTGATCCGCGGCGTCACTGCATTTCTGCCGCGCATGATCGCGCGGCGCCACGGCTACATCGTCAACACCGCATCGGTGGCTGGCATGGTGGCACTGACCGGCGAAGGCGCGCCGTATATCGCGTCGAAGTTTGCCGTGGTGGGGCTGACCGAAGCGCTCGCCCTGTACTGTCATCCATTCGGCGTTGGCGTGTCACTGCTGTGTCCTGGAGGCGTGAAAACGAACCTGGCGGAAACCGGTCGGTCGATCGGTATGACCCCCGAGCGTCAGGTCTCGGAGACGCGCATGGCCCAGTCGGTGCAGGGTGGAGTAGAGCTGGAGGCGGAGCACGTGGGTGAGCTTGTCGCCGGAGCGGTGGAGGAGGACGTGTTTCTCATCTTCCCCGATGAGATCCACGCCGATCTCCTCCGCCGCCGCGCGGCCGACCTCAATGCGTTTGTGAAATCGCGTTTGTAATTACGGCTCGACGACCACCGGAACCGAGACGACCTCCTCCTGACTGGATGCGCTCGAGTGCGCGTAGAAGAAGAGGGAGTGCACACCGGTGTCATTCTTTGGCAGGTCAACGGTGGCGGTCCACGTGGTGCCGCCATTGACGAAGCTGCCCTGGCCGATCAGGGTGCCACCCTCGTCGCGGTTATCCAGGAAGATCTCGATGCGATCGATGCCGTTGCCCTGGCGGGCGGCGGTATCCGAGGCGGTGCCCTCGATGTCGTAGGCGCCGACGTGGATCGTGTCACCCGGCGACGGATTGCCGACCTCGAACTTGATGGTCGAGGCACCGTTCGTCGTGGTCGTCGTTGTGGTGGTGGTAGTAGTGCTAGTGGTGCTGGTGGTGGGCGGTGTCGTGGCGCCGGTCGTGGCGGCTGGCGTGGTCGTCGTCGTCGTCGATGTCGTCGCGCCGGCGGAGCCCGTCATGCACATTTCTGAGGCGGTCTCAGGCGGCGTGCCCTCGAATGCCTTGTCGACGTCCTCGCCGAGGGCAATCGGAACCGAGATGACGCTCTCCGCGCCATTGACGGCCGAATGGGCGTAGGCAACCAGATCGTGACCACCAATCATGTCTGGCAGGTCGACGGTCGTCTGGAAGCTGTCCGGGCCGAGCGGTCCACCGGTTATGCCTGGGACGGCGGTGCCGATGTTCAGGCCGCCTTCTTCACGGCTGCCCAGGAAGAAGTCGATGCGGTCAATGCCCGGGCCCTGGCTGGCGCGCTGGTCCACCGCGACGCCCTCCACGACATAGCCACCTGGTTCGACCATCGCACCGGGGTCGGGGTTCGCCAGCTCGAAGCGGATCCCCGAGCATTCGCTGGAACTGGCCGTGGGCGCCGTCTGCGCCTGCGCTGGCAGGGCACCGATACCGAGCGCGGCGGCAGCCGCCAGTGGGCCGAGCCGCCGTAGCGTGCGAAGTGCGCATAAGTTCATATGAGTTACTGCCTTTCCCTGAATGGCTTCTACCACCGGTGGAGTCTCAGCCTCTTCAGGCTGGCGTGCGGGTATTTGGGAAGTGTGAAACCGTCGTTAACGATTTCTGGACCGCATCGCCGGTCGCCTGGCGAAGCCGCTATCCACCTGGGCAGGCTCCCATGGCTGCAAGTCGCGTGCCACTTTGGACTGGTGCTATCTGAGGTCCGGCTCGAACAGCGTGTCGACCGCCACGACACCCTGGCCGACGGCGCGCACGATGAGCGGATTGACGTCGATCGCGCGCAGCGAATCGCCCACTTCCTGAGCCAGCTGGGAAAAGCGGAGCAGCGCGTCGACGAGCGCATCGATGTCAGCGCCCCGAAGCAAGGCAGCGCCGCGCAAGCGCTCGAGGGCGGCGGCTGCCTCTGGACGCCGAACGGGCGGCAGGAGTAGCTGGACGTCATGCAGCGTCTCGACGAACACGCCTCCCAGTCCGACAGCGATGACCGGTCCGAACTGCGCGTCGCGGCTCATGCCGAGGATGACCTCGGCGGCTCCATCGAGCACCATCTCCTGGATCAGCACGCCCTGGACGTCGTCCGCGAGCTGTCTCAGCCGATCGAAGGCGGTGCGTACCGCATCCGCAGTGGCGAGATTGAGCGCGACTCCACCAGCTGCCGCCTTGTGCGCGAGGCTGGGCGCCTCGACCTTGGCAGCCACCGGATACCCGAGCCGCTCCGCCGCGTCCACCGCCTCAGCTGGATGGCTCACCAGCACCTGGCGGGCGGACGGGATGCCGTACGCCGACAGGATGTCTGAGCCAACGGTGGCCGTGAGGCGGCAGCCGTTGGCGCGGCGCAGGACTTCTCGGACGGACGAAGCAGCACCGCCTGGCGGGAACGGCGCTTCGGCCGGTGCGCGCCGCTGTCGGAGATGGGCGGCGTAGCGCATCAGTGCCCCGACGGCGCGCAGGCCATAGTCGGCGCCCTGCAGGAATGGAACGCCGTCCAGCCGGTCGAGCGGTCGGAGCACCGGTGTTTCGGTGGTTGGCGCCGCAAAGAAGTGCCCGCCCGCGAGCGACATGGCCACAAACGGGACTTCGGGGTGATGCTCGATGGCACGCTCCAGCGCGTGATAAGCCGGCGACTCTCCGTCCAGGCGCGACGGAAACGAGCGGGCGTAGATGATGGCGTCCACGCTCGGATCGCCCGCCAGGAGGTCCAGCGAGCGCTCCAGCAGGTCGGGCTGGAACACGCCCATGCCCGTCACATCGAGCGGATTGCCCACGTTGCCGAACTCGGGCACGACCTCGCGCAGCCGCTGCAGGGTAGGCTGGCTGAGAGCCGCAAAGCGGACTCCACAATCCAGCGCAAGGTCCGACATCAGACCGGCGGCGCCGCCGGATACCGAAATAGCCGCGAGGCCGCTGCCGCACGGCAGTCGCCGCGTGTGAAACACGGCGATGGCCTCGAACAGCTCGTCGACGCTTGCCACGCGCGTGACGCCGAGCTTGCGGAGTACTGCGTCGACGACCGCGTCGGCCCCAACCAGCGACCCGGTATGCGCCAGCGCCGCCTGCTGGGCAGCTTCTGAGCGGCCGATCTTGAGCATCACAATCGGCTTGGCGGCGTCGGCGGCACGCTCACAGGCAGCAATGAACGAGTGCGGGTCCTTGATCTGCTCAGCAAAGCAGCCGATCACCCGCGTTTGTTCGTCGTCGACGAAGTAGCGAATGTACTCGGCCAGGTCGACATCCGCTTCGTTGCCGCTGGTCACCGCGAAGGTGACGCCAATGTTGCGCGCGAACAATGGCGTCAGCACGCTCGGCGCCATCATGCCGCTCTGCAACACCAGGCCGACTTCGCCCTCGACGAGCTGTGGAAAGGTGCTCGGCAACGCGTGGAGACGGCTCGGGACGTGAAGCAAGCCGAGGCAGTTCGGCCCGCCGACAGGCGTCCCGGTGCGCTGCGCCCAGGCGCTGAGCTCGGCCTGGCGCTGAATGCCGTCGCCGCCGCTTTCGGCAAAGCCGCTGGTAATGACGACCAGCGAGCCCACGCGTTTCAGCTCACATTGCTCGAGCAAGGTCGGGAACTGGCGCCACGAGACGCCGACCACTGCCAGGTCGATCGGCCAGGGCACGTCCAGCACGGACGGGTAGCAGGCCGCCTCCTGCACGGTGTCGTAGCGCGGGTTGACGGCGGCCACACGGCCGCCGAACCCCGACTTCAGCAGGTTCTTGAGGATGCTCGAGACGAAGCTCGGGTTTGGAGAAGCGCCGACGACGACCACCGAGCGTGGCCGCAACAGTGGATCCAGCCGCGCCAACGCGCGAATGTTACGTCGCCGCGGTTGGCTCCGACTGCGCTTGCTGCGGTGCTGCTTGCGGCTCCGGGCGGGGTTGGCTGAGCGCGATCAGCGAGCCGGCCGCCACGAGGGCGCTCACGAGCATGGCCAGGGCGGGATGGGCGCGAATGCCGAACATGCGGTCGAGCGAGAATCGGCCAGGGCCGATACATGCCAGCGCCAGCGCAATGGCAATGTTCGTCGCGGGCAGCTCGGCGCCGCCGCTGGTCACCCAGATCGGCTTGCCCCAGTGTGCCCGGCCCCAGGCCACGATCATCGGCGCAAGGCTTGTCACAGGTCCGACCGGGTGAAGAAAGCCCAGCGCGGTCAGCACACCGCCACCGAACTCGCCCAGGCCGGCCATGACCGCCCACTGTTTGCCAGGCTGCAGGCCCATGCTCTCCATGAACTGACCGGTGGCGTCCGGCCCATAGCCCCCGAATAGCCCGAAGAGCTTTTGCGCGCCGTGGCCGGCCAGGAATCCCCCCATGGTCAGGCGCAGGATCAGAATGCCCAGATCGCGCATCTCCGACGACCTCCTCTGTTGCGCGCAAGGTCCAGCAAGATGCGGACCAGGCACGCTCGTTATGGGATGGCACGCTGCCTGCGGCTCCACCCGGGGAGGAATCAACACGACATATGGCAAAGGCAGGTCAACACCACAACTCGGGCACGAGCTCGTCCAAGCCCCGCGGCCACGAAAAATCGCGGGGCCGCAACCACCCGGATCGAAGCCAGGAGATCACCACAGGCACCTACAAGAAGGCCGAAACGTATCGCAAACAGGCGGCAGCCCACAGCTCGAACACCGACGACAGTGGTCGCGGCACGACCAACCGCGAGCCGTGGAACGACGACATCCGCGACGAGCCGACGAACACGGGCAGCACGCGGGCGCGCGACGAATCAATCCACGGTCGCAGTGGCAGCGACTCGAACACGGACTCAGGTACGAGGGGGCATTAGCGCATGCCGGACAAAGCGTTCCGTCCCGGCCAGCAGCATCCCGACGGCTGGCGCGACGAGCTGAACCCGAACCTCATGGCGGGCCAGAACCTGGGGCTGGAGAACCCGCACCCGGAGCAGGATTCCCGCACGGCGTATGACCTCAAGGACGCCCACCGCCTGCTCGAAGGCATTACCGACGACGGGCTGAAGCAGATCCCGGTGCTGCCCGAGGGCGCCCGGCTCGAGCAGGGAGCGACGTACATTGATTTGCGCGACCCACAGCGGCGTGAATTCAAGGCCACGGGTGACATGGCGGCCGACCGCGATCACTGGTACGTGCCGAAGGACGCGGTTGACTACGAGCTCTGGAATCGGCTGATCGGCGTCACCAATCCCGAGCGGCTCTATAGCGCGCCGGGCACGGAGGGCTCGAACAACCGCTAACCGTTAGAAGGCGAGTCGTACTTGCCGCGCCGAGCCGCAACCACTATGGTTCGCGGCTCGGTTGAAGACAGTACGAATGAGGTTACGCCTGCGCTCGAAACTCCTGCTGGGCGTCCTCATCTACGAGCTGCTGCTGGGTGCGGTCGGCGTGGCGGGCATCTACAGCGCGCAGGTCACCCTGGACAGCGTGCACACGCTGGTCAACCACCATATCCGTGAAACAAGCCTGCTGGGCGAGCTGGC
>CBJLVJ010000113.1:0-7551 GCA_966426465.1 uncultured bacterium
CGCACCGCGATCACCAGATCGTTCGGCCCAGCCGTGGCGGCTTCACCCACCCGCAGACCCGACTCGGCCAGCACCTGGCGGTTGAGGTCGGTTGCCATGACCAGCGCCGCATCCAGCACCAGGGGCAGGCTCAGCACCTCGGCGCTGCTCTGCAGCAGGGTCACCGAATCGACGTACGCGTTGCGACGGACGGTGGCGCTCGTGGCGGGCATCGCGCTCAGACGAACGCCACGAAGCGGCAGAAGGCGGCCTCGCCGCCCATGAAGCGCCAGGGAAAGCAGCCCACGGTGACGCGCTGGTCCAGCACGTGGTCGATCTGGCCACCCGCGTTTTCGATGTGAATGATCTCGTGCGGAAACAGGTCGTAGTGCATGACCTGGATGTCATCGTCAGGCCAGATCTCTTCGAGCGGCCGGCCCAGCGCGGTGGCGCATTTTCGAGCGTGATCGGGTCGAACCTGGCGGATGACGGTGTTCATCGGGTGATCGGCGCTGCCCGCGTCGACGGCCAACCAGCGGATCCCGCGCGATTTGACCCATTCGGCGAACTGCCGCGTCGGGCCCGGGTGCTTGATGAAGTAGCGCGTCTCGTCGGGTTCGATCGGGCCGCACTCGGCGGTCCAGTTCGACGGATAGAAGCGGTGGTAGCCGGTATGAATGACGAGAATGTCGCCGCGTTCGATCGTGATCCCGGTCTGGCGCTCCCACCGCTCGAAGTGCTCCGGCCCGTAGATCTGGTAGTCGCCGATGCCCATCTTCTGGAGGTCGATGACGCACGCCGGGCCCACCAGGAAGTCCATCGGTAGCTCACCGATACCCCGCGCATTGGTGATGAAGTGGTTCGGCGCGTCCAGGTGCGTGCCCACGTGCAGGGTTGAGGTGATCTCCATGCCGCCCACACCCTCGAAGGCCACCCGCTTGACCCACTTGATCGTCGGGCCGTCGTAACGCGCGAAACCAGGCGTATTGGTGTCCCAGTTTTGTGACAGGTCGAGGACGTTCAGCGCCACCGGCTGGGTCGGCATGCTGCGAGCGATGGTAGCTCACGCACTATGATCGCCTGGTCGTGCTTGTCGGCGTGGACGCCAGTCGGGTCACGCGGACTCGGCGCACCGGTACCGAAAACTATTCGCTCAACGTGCTGCGCGAGCTGCTCGCCCAGGACGAGCGCAACGCCTACCGTCTGTACCTGAGCCAGCCGCTGCCAGACGGCCTGCTCCCGCTTCGCCCGCGCACCACGACCCGCGTTATCGGCCTGCCACGCCTGTGGACACAGGTTGGCCTATCGAGCGAGATGCTCGTCAGCCCGCCTGACGTGCTATTCGTGCCCAGCCACGTGCTGCCCATCTTCACCCCGACGAGGTCGGTCGTGGTGATCTACGACGTCGGCCACCGATTCTTTCCGCGAGCGCACGGTGTGCTCGAGTGGCTCTACGTCGAATGGGCCATTCGCCGCCACGTACGCATCGCCAGCCGCCTGCTAACGATCTCCGAAACCAGCAAGCGCGACCTGGTGCGGCTGTACGGCGCCGATCCAGAGCGGGTCGACGTGGCCTATCCGGCGGTCGACGCTCGCTTCAAACCGGCCCCTCAGGCCGAGATCGAGCGGGTTCGTGCACGCTACGGCCTGAATTGCCCGTACGTGTTGCACCTGGGCACCATCAAACCGCGCAAGAACCTGCCGCGGCTGATTCGCGCGTTCAGCCAGGCGCAGTTGCCGAGCGACACCCAGCTGGTGCTCGGCGGGATGGCCACCACCGGCGCCCGTGCCGTGGCGCAGGCGACCGCCGACGCTGGCCTGCAGGACCGGCTGCGGCAACTCACGTTCGTGCCCGGCGACGACCTGGCCGGGTTGTACAGCGGCGCCGCCTGCGTCGCCATCGTCAGCCTGTATGAAGGCTTTGGCATGCCCGCGCTCGAGGCGCTGGCCTGCGGCGCGCCGCTGGTTGCCAGCAACCGCGGCTCGCTGCCCGAGATCGTCGCGAACGCGGGGATTCTGGTCGATCCACTCGACGTAAGGTCGATCGCCGACGGACTGACCCGCGCGGTGCACCAGCCGTCGCTGGCCGAGGTCGGGCCGGCCCGTGCAGCCGAGTTCACCTGGAGCGCCGCCGCGCAGGTTACGCGTGCGGCGCTGGAGCGGACGTTCCACTCAGCCGCAGGCACACCGCCTCGAGCGCCGAAGCTGTCCGCTGCCAGCTGAACTCTTCGGCTCGCCAACGCGCGGCCTGGCCGAAGCGGCGGCGGAGCGCGGTATCGTGCAGCAGCAGCCGCACGCGTTGTCGAAACGTCACCTCGTCGGCGACCAGGTAGCCGGTACAGCCGTCGACGATCGTTTCCTGCAGGCCTCCGTCCCGCCACGCGACGACCGGGACGCCTGAGGCCATCGCTTCCAGCGGGGCCATGCCGAACTCTTCGCCGTAGGGGGCAAAGACGGCGACGGCCGCCATGCGATAGGCCTCGGCCAGGTCCGCCGAGGCCAGCCCGCCGCGGAAGACGACGCCGTTCGGTGCGGCTGATCGCCACTGGTGCAGCACCTCTTGCGAGCCACCGCCGACCACATGCAGGGGCAGGTCTGGCAGGTCGCGCCAGATGGCGAGGAGTCGGTCGAGGCCTTTTTCGGGCGAAAGCCGACCAACGGTAATGGCGTATGCGTCGCTGCGCTGGCCGGGCTGAAAGCGTGTCAGGTCCACGCCCGGATAGATCACTGCGTCGGCCTCGCGACGGTAGAGCTGACGCAGGCGGGTCGCGCTGTAGCGGCTGTTGGCCACGAGCTGGTTGGCCCGCCGCACGGCAACCCAGTCGAGCGCTCGCCTCAGCAGCAGGTCGACTCGGCGCCTGCCTGGCTGGAGGAACACGCTGCGCGTCGAATGCACCCAGTAGGCGACCCGCGCACCGTTACGCAACGACAGCAAATTGGCGCCGAAGGAGTTGGCGACGATGGCGTCAGCGCTGACATGCGCCGTCGGCCAGTCCAGGCGCCCGAAGCGGCGGTACGGCAAGCTGGCCAGCTCGGGGTACGTGCGCCGCGGGTCGAAGCCGCCCAGCAGCAGGCGCACGTCGTGCTGGCCCATCAGCGCGCGGCCGACCTCCAGGAGAGCGCGCTCGCCGCCGCCCAGCGTGTTGGCGTGGCTATGGGCCAGGACGATGCGCATCGGTTTTGGTCGCCAGACTTATCAGCGTGTGGCCAAGCGTTGGTCGCCAGCGGCCGACCAGCTCGCTCGAGCCCAGGACTGAGAAGTGCGCCACGTTCGTCCAGCGCCCGAGCGGTTTCAGGCCCGCACGCCGCAGTACCCGCTCGAGGGTACCGAACGTGAAGTAGCGAATGTGTCCGGACGTGCCCGGACTGGCGTCGAACTCGACGTTGTGCGGCGAGCGACCGAGGACAAGCTGGGCGCGGCCGCTGAGCGCGACGAGGTTGGGCGTGGTGATCGCCAGCCAGCCGTTCGGCTCGAGCACGCGCGCGAGCTCGTCCACCAATCGCTGGGTATCGAAGACGTGCTCGATCACTTCGGCCGCCACGACCGTGGCGAAGCTCTCGTTCTGGAAGGGCAGCGTCGTCTCTACCTGGGCGCGCACTGGCGCAAGCCCGCGCGCCGCGGCCTGGCGCAGCGCGGCGTGCGCCACGTCGAGCCCGATGATGCGGTCCTGGTCGACCACCGAGGTGATGAGCTGCCCGTCGTAGCAGCCCACATCGAGCAGCCGTCCGCGCGGCCGCCCCAGCAGCAGTTGGCGCAGGCGCGCCGCCCGCGTCTGGTCAAACCTCGACGGGCTCCAGGGGTGCCCAAAGCGCCTTTCGGCGAACTCCTGGCGCTCAGCCCCCATCGCGCCGATCGTATGGCCCCATGCTGCCCCGTGGCGTAGCGGCCGCCAGCGTGCCCTGCGGATCCCCCTCCGGGGCAGAGAGGGTCCCATCCGGGGCAGAGATTCCCTCCGGGGCGACGGTACTCCGTGCAGGGTCCCTCAGGGGAGAGGCCACAAAGGGTCCCCTCCGGGGAAGAAGGGCTCCCCTCTGGGCAGAAAGGGTCCCCTCTGGGGAAAGCGCGCTGCTAGCCGTTGCCCTGTGTCGCGGCGCGGTACTGGTCGGCGTTCTGGCGCGTGATCTGGAGGTACTCGTCGCCGTACTGCACGCTCGGCTCGATCTGGGTCGACTCCATCCACTCGTTGAAGGTGCTCACGATGATCGCCCACTGCGGGTTGGAGGCCAGCGCGCCGTCCCACGTCGCCTGGTAGTACGTCCCGTCGGCGCGGTCGCGCGCACAGGTGGTCGCTCGCGCGGCCGAGTCATTGCAGCCGGGCGAGACGGGCGGGATCCACAGCTTGTCCGGAGCAACGGCGGCAGCCTTGGCGGCCCAGCTCGGCAGCTGGCCCGCCGGGTTGGCCGACCAGGCGATCGCGTACGGGCTGATGCCGTCCCACGCGTCGCCGCCCAGGATGCCGAACTGGTCGCCGTCGGCGATCCACACCGCGTTGTGGTTCGGATCAACCTGGCTGCGAATGAACGCCCAGGTAGCGTTGTCGAACTTGCTCGCCTGCCAGAAGAAGATCACCGGTCGACCCTGGTAGCGCACCATGGCCGGGTGATTGATCCGCGTCGCGTAGAACGCGCTCAGCTGAGCAATGACGTCGTCAACACCCCAGAAATGGGGCGTCTCGAAGTGGATCGTTGCCCGGAAGCCCGCGTTTTGAGCCACGTCGAGCAAATGCGCCAGGTTCGAGTCGGTGCGATCGCCACTGCCATACCAGGACATCACGAAGCCATCGATACCCGCCGACTGCGCTTGCTGAACGTGTCGCCGCATGACGCCAACGTCGTCGGAGTTGTATGCGGCGGACGGCTGGAACAGGGTCCTGTCGAAGTTGGACGGGTCCCACCAGGCGTAGTAATAGGCCAGGACGGGCCGCTGCTCGTTGGAGGCGAATGCCGCGCCCGCCGGCGCCAGGGAAGCAGCCAATGTAACGATCAAGGCCGCACTCGCGAGCGCGCAACCTGTATTTTTGAACCAGTGCAACGAACTGTTACTCCGCGGGGATGCTCGTTGGCGCCCGTGCTGCTGGCCGCCGCAGAGCGGGGTGGCCGATGATAGTGAAGCCCCCCGACGGAGGAGCGTAGCGGTTCGTTACAGTGCTGTCACGTTGTCGCGAGGTCGAACAAGCCCATACAATCCTGCGCGGCCAATCGGGCCCTGCAATGCCAGACCTGCCGACCCCATTTCGCACGACTCATTGCAACCCACGCCGATTGATCAATCAGATCCGCCGGTATCCTTCCTTGAGGGCCGTTTGTCGCGGATAAGCCCATCTGGCGTCCGAGGAGTTGACGTATGCATCTGACCACGGAGGCCGGGGATCCGGTCACGCCGGTCCTGTTCGAGGAGGACGCTCTCGGGCTTGCCCCGAACATCGTTCTCCCCGAGCCATTGCCGGACGAAGACGACAGCGGTGACGATCCGCTACGGACCTATCTCCGTGAGATACACGAAGTCAACCTGCTGACCGCCGCCGACGAGCGCATGCTCGCCTGCCGCATGGAAGAGATGATCTGCCTCGACGAGATCCGCGCCGAGCTGGCCGGAGCCGAGGGCGGTCAACCATCGGCCATGGCCATCGCGCTGCGACTGTACGAGCGGTTCTATGAGCGGCGAGCGCTGGCCGAAGTCCTCAGCGAGATGGAGCGCATCGACGACGCATCTGACCTGCTGCAGTCGACGGCGGTGCGCCAGCGTCTCGATTACGTCCCAGATCTCGATCTCGGCGGTACGCTCGGCGGACGCGTGGGGCTCGATGCCAGCGCATCCCAGGCGTATATCGTTCGCTTCTCGATCGACACGCGGCTGTTCGCCCCGCCCGTGCTGCGCCTGTTGCAAGCCGAAGCGCCAACCGACCTGCCGTCGCCCACCTGCATGCGGCAACGCATGGTGCTCGCCGACTGCGAAGAGGACCTCAACGATTTCTTCGAAGACATGCACGCTCGCGGCGAACGCGCCGAGCGCCGCCTGATCGAGTCCAACCTGCGCCTCGTGGTCAGCGTGGCCAAGAAGTACCTGGGCCGCGGCCTGGCGCTGCTCGACCTGATCCAGGAAGGCAACCTGGGCTTGATGCGCGCGGTCGAGAAGTTCGATCACCGTCGCGGCTTCAAGTTCAGCACGTACGCAACCTGGTGGATTCGCCAGGCGGTTGGTCGCGCGGTGGCCGATCAGGCGCGCACCATCCGTGTGCCTGTGCACATGACCGAGGTCATCAATCGGCTCGCGAACGTCTCACGCGACCTGATCCAGGAGCTTGGACGCGAGCCCTCGGCTGCCGAGATCGCCCTGGCCATGGGCCTGGTGACCGAATGGTTCGAGGCTGAGTTGGCGATCGACGCTGGCTCGTTGCACGAGGATCCGGTCATGCGTCGGCGCGAGATCTTGAAGACCGGCTGCTTGTTCGAGGTGTGGCGGCTACAGTCGCCCATGCGCGATGAGCTCGAACGTGCCGCTCAGCGGGTGATGCAGGCCCGGCGCGCGGCGCGCCACCCGGTCAGCCTGGCGGCGCCCATCGGCGACGATCAGGACGGACAGTTGGGCGATCTGATCGAGGACGCGGAAGCGGTCTCGCCTATCGAAGAAGCGTCTCAGGCGCTGCTGCGCGACACCGTGCACAATGTGCTGGGCTCGCTGTCGCAGCGCGAGAGCCGCATCATCGCGCTGCGATTTGGCCTGGACGATGGGCGCCAGCGAACGCTGGAGGAGGTCGGGCGCGAATTCGGCGTCACCCGCGAGCGCATTCGCCAGATCGAAGCGAAGGCGTTGCGCAAGCTGCGCCACCCGAGCCGCTCCAAGAAGCTGCGCGACTACCTCCGCTAAACGGGGAGGCCGGTTTTCACAGCCCTATACTGCCTGCGTGCTCGTGCGCCAGGCGGTGATCGCTGTCGCGGCGGCCGCCTCACTGGCGGCTTCGGCGTGCTCGACGTTACTCAGCGCTGAACCGACACCCGTGCCCGGCGCGGCGGCGACGCTCACCCGCAGCAGCCGAACACCGATTCCGACACCTGTCCGCACGCCTGGGCCCGGTGCGGCGGCAAGCGCCAGTCCGTCACGCGTGGCCGTCGCCGTCTCCTCGAGTCCGTCGCCGGCTGCCAGCACCGCTGTTGTACGCGACACGGACGTCGCCGAGCTGCAGCGGCGCATCGATCAGGCCGTGGCGACGCCCGGTCTGGCGGGCATCGAAGGCCTGCTGCTGGATCACGTCTCACTGTCCACGCCCGAGGGTGGCAGCGTGCTGGACCGCGCCCAGGCAGCCACCTGGCTGCGCGAGCACGCCGGCCAGGGCATCCGCGTGACGCGCGTGGAGCGTGGCACCCAGACGCTCATGTTGCAGGTGGTCACCGAGGGCTGGCCGACCAAAGACCCGATCCAGCAGGGCCAGGTCAGCTTCAGCCTCCGCCCGTACGACGCCAATGGTCGCCCCGATGAAGAGGGCGGCGGCGACTGGAAGATAGACGTCATCCAGGCCGAATAACGACTTCGCCAGAGGCTGCTAACACTGGCCCGCCTGCGCTAGCTCCGCA
>CBJLVJ010000114.1:0-7549 GCA_966426465.1 uncultured bacterium
GTTTGATCGCTAGACACCCGTAGTGTGCGCGTATAGAAACGGCCAAGCGTCAGCGCCGCCCAGATTCGCAGCAGAAGCCCGGCGACCATCACGCCAATACCAAATGCCTGTAGAGATCCGGTTGGTAGTCGTCCGATTCCACGGTTCGACAAGACGGGCGCTAGCAGACCTGCGCTGAGCGCGTAACCGTATGTGGCGCCAATGACGCGTGTCGTGCCGCGATCGGACGGCAGCGCCTCGAGCGTGCTGGCGGCGTGTCCTCTTCGCAGCCGTCGCTCAACAAATATGAACGCCGCGATCAGTCCATAGGCCGCCAGCCGCGGGCGCGCCGCCCAACGGCATTGGTGGCCTGGTTCAGGACAATGCGCTAGAACCACGGCGCGAATGCGCGTGACGTGTCGAATTGCGAGATGCGCTCGAACGCACGCAGCCAGGCAGATTGGACGATCTCCTCAGCGAGCCCTCGGTCGCGCGTCACGAGGTAGGCAGCGCGCACGGCGCGCAAATGATGCGCGTGTACCAGACTTGCCAGCGCGTCGATGTCACCGCTCTTCAGTTGCTGCACGGCCTGCTGTTCATTCATTGTCACACCGCTTTAGCCGGCGCCGCTGTGCCGCGGCCCATAGAAAGTACAGTTGGCGCGGCCGCGCGGTTTGCGGAAGCCGGGTCGGGCACTCGCGCAGGCGCTAGAGCCGTTGTCTGACGTGGCTCGGCCGTCGCGGCGAACCCTCCGACGACGATATGGATCGGGCGGACCTCTGGTCACGACACGCCGCTTCGGCGAGGCGGCACTGCGGCGATATTGCTCGGCGGAGCTCTGCCGAACTGTGGACTCACGGCTGGCGGCCGGGAGCCACCCGACGCAGCAGGGTCTCTCGGGTCAAACTGACTGGCGCTTACGCGGCAGATACCGGTTGTAGTGCCGACACGCCGGAATCAGCGGGCGAGCTTCCCACCGCCAGGAGATACGCGTCTTCCAGGGTTGGCTCGATCGCAACAGCGCTCTCGGCGGGCCGGAACGGGCTGACGATGCGCAGGGTGACCCCACCGGTGTGCTGCACCAGTGCGCTCACCTGGAAGGTGCGCTGTAGACGCAGCGCTGTAGCACTATCGACTGTGACCGACCACACCTGGCCGGCCGCGCGCGCGAGCAAGCCCTCGGGCGACGTATCGGCCACGACGGTACCCTGATTGAGAATAACCAGCCGATTGGCCACGGCCTCCACGTCGCCGATGATGTGGGTCGATAGAATCACCAGACGTTGGGCCGTCAGGCTGGCGAGCAGCGTTCGGAAGCGGACCCGCTCGGCCGGGTCCAGGCCTGCGGTGGGCTCGTCGACGATCAGCAGCTCCGGATCGTTGAGGAGCGCCTGGGCAATGCCGACGCGCTGCTTCATGCCGCCGGAGTAGCCCTGCAGCTTGCGGTCGGCATCGTCGCGCAGGTTAACCAGCTCGAGCAGCTCGTCCACGCGGGCGCGGGCCAACGCGCCGGGTAGACCTTTCATCGCCGCCAGGTAGCGGAGGAACTGGCGGGCGCTGAACTCGCCGTAGACGCCAAATTCTTGCGGCAGGTAGCCAAGAACGCGGCGAATGTGCTGGCCCGCTGAGCGGGTATCCAATCCATTCCACGTCACGCTTCCTCTGGAGTGTGGGATCAACGTCGCGACGATCCGCATCAGGGTGGTCTTACCGGCACCATTTGGCCCCACCAGACCGAGCATCCCCGGACCGCTGCTCAGCGACACTTCGCCCAGTGCCACCGTTCTGCCGTACTGCTTGCCGAGCCGATCGATCACAAGCTCCATGCCACTTGCCTCCTGCTGCCTCGCTTGACGAGCACCGCCTCAACGCTCAACTCAGCACCTTCCGAAAGCGATCGAAACCGGCCGCCGCCACAGCCACCAGGACCAGCGAGACGGCCGCCAGCACGACGTGGGGAACAACCCAGGCCGACAGGTCCGGCCGGCTGGCCTGCAACGCCATCACGACGGCGGCCTGCTGCTCCGGCGGCACGTTGGCCAGCGCGTCGAAGGCCGCACGCAGAAATTCGGGTTCGACCAATGCAAGGATGCCGGCGCTCGTCGGGTCGACGTACTCATACACGTGGTAGACGGAACCAAACAGACCGCCGCCGAGCGTGTACAGCACCAGCCAGCCCACGAGCATCCCCAGTCGCGCGACGGTGGAGCGGGCCGGCCAGAGCGTCCCCAGCGCGAATCCAACGCTGGTCAGGACGACGGTGGCGGGCACGATCACGATCCCCCAGACAACGACGTTGTCCGCCAGGCTAGGCGCCGGCACATCCGAGTGAAGGGTCGCCAACCAGCGGCCCATGCCGAAGTCGGCGATCAGAGCCAGTATCGCGAGGCTCAGACTGACGCACAGGGTGGCGAGGAATCGCCCCCAGACATAGACCGTGGTGGACAACGGGCTCGCCATCAGGACCTCGTGGAGCCGCTCCTTCTGGTCGCGCGCTACACCGTCGGTCACGGCGAACGGAACGATCAGCGCCATCAGGAGCAAGAGAACGTTGACGGCCTCGAAGATCAGGCCGACACCGCTCGTCCCGACAACCGGCAGGTACGACTTTTCGCCCGGTGCTGGCAGCGACCAGGCGTGCTTGAACCACACCATGCCCAGGAAGAACAGCAGGATCACTCCAGCCGCGGCCCATGTGAAGCGATTGGCTTGCCAGCGGCGAATCTCCCACCACCAGACCTGTATCAGCGCGTTTGGCGCCGCACCAGGCGGGCTGGCCAATGCGCCTGCCTGGATGTTCGGGGTCATTGTCACCAGTCACAGTCCTTTCATTCGCGCAGCCCGCGGAAGCGCCGAAAGCTGACGGCTGCGCCGATCACCAGAAGAACGCCCACCGCCGCCAGCGTGACGAACGGTCCCAGCCAGGGCGACAGATCCAGCGGCTGGGTCTGGAGCTGGAGGACCTGGGCAGCCTGCTCAGTCGGGCTCTGGACTCCCTGGGTTATTGGTCGGCTGAGCTGGGTCAGCTGAAGCAGCAGCAGCTTGGCGACACCGGCGCTGGTGGGGTTCCAGTAGTCGCGCCAGCCCAGGTCGCGGGGGTCGTTGTCGAGCGCGAGGATCACCCAGGCGATACTGAGCGCTACCTTGGGCACGACGCTGTAGCGCGGCAGCAACGACCCGAGTGCCACCCCCAGGCTCGCCAGGGTCACCGCCGCCGGCACGACGACCACAACCCAGAGAAGCACATTGGCTGTCAGCTGAGGCGCCGGGTACGTCGGCTCGAGGCGCGCCAGAGCGACGTTGACGCCGAGCTGGGCGATGAGCAGCACCAGCGCCAGGGCCAGAAAGGCGGTCAGCCGCGCCAGGTACCGTCCACCCACGTACACCCAGGAGGGGAGCGCCGATGTCATCAGCAGCTCGTGGGTGCGCTGCTGATAATCGATCGCGACGGCATCCACCGCGACAAAGGCGAGCATGATCCCGAACATGGGCATGAGGTCGTAGGCCAGCTCAGCCAGCTGGCCGTTCGCCGTGCCGCCCACGAGCACCACGGCGTCGCTCAACGGCCAGCGATTGCGCACAAGCAGAATGAACCCGAAGCAGCCGAGCGCGACGCTGCTGGCGAGCCACGCGGTTCGGTTCGTGGTCAGCCGTCGCCATTCCCACCAGGCGACCTGGTGAAGCTGTGCCCAGCCCGAAACTGACCTCGCGGCGACTCGCGTTGGCGCTGCCCGTTGAATCGTCATCAATCCCCCGATGCCTACGACCGGGGCAGCGCGCGCGGCAGCGCCTTGGGCAGGGCTAGTACGGCGCCCGCGACCAGGACGATGCCCACGCTGCTCAAGACGGCCTCGGCCGTCGGCGAGACGGCCGCGAAGGGCGCGGTGACACCGTCCTGGCCGATCATCTCTCCGGCCGGGACCGCGAGCCAGGCTACGTAGGCGATGGCGGCCGCCTGGTCGATCCGCAGACGCAGGGACAGGACCAGCGTCAACCCCACCCCCAGCAGCAACGGCGCGAGCCAGTGCAGGGTGAGCACGGCCATCGCGGCGCCGCTCTGAGACGACGATACCGCGGTGAGGACGGCCCCCAGGGCGACGTCGTAGGTCAAAACGATGCTCAGCCGGGCGAGCGCCAGCTGGCGCGGCGACGGCGGGCAGGCCAGCTCGAACTCGAGCACGTGCAGCTGTGAGCCCCGAAACGCGCTCACCGTCCCGAGGTAGCTCAGGATTGGCCCCACAAGCTGCAGCACCACCCCCTGGCTCAGGTCAAGACCGGCCAGCAGTGCCAGCGCGCCCAGCAGGGTCACCAGCGCCGTCACCAGCCAGAAGCTTGGCTGCAGCACGCTGATCTGGCTGCGTACCAGCCACACGAGCTGGTGCAGCTCGAACCAGATGCTCGGGCGGCGCGACCGGAGGGCACGCCGCACGGCTGAGAGCTCCGGCACGTACGGCCGCAAGCGCGCGATCAGGTCTCGCGTCTCGGCGTCGGTGGGCGCCGGCGCCCGCCATGCGGCCAGGTCCGCGAAGGTGTCCATGAGCTCCTCAAATTCGCTGTCAGGTAGTCCGGTCTCTCGCAGCGCATCGCGCAGATGCTGGGCCTGATCCAGCGGCCACCGGCTCTCCGAGTGGCTCATGCTTCTGATCCTTCTCGGAGTCCCGCCAGAAGCTCTCGTAAGCGACGGGTTCCGACCGAGAGGCGTGATTTCACCGTTCCGAGCGGCACGCCCAGTGTGTCGGCAATCTCCTGGAGCTGGAAGCCCTGATAGAAACGCAGGATGATCGCTGGCCGGAACTCCGGCGCTAACTGGCCAACCGCCATCGACACAAGCTGGCTGACCGCCGCGGCCTGCGCATGCTCTTCCGGTCCGGGACGGTCGTCGCCAAGATCGTCGGCCACGGGGCCCGTCCAGTGACGTGGTCGGCCGAGCGGCCGAGCGGCGGAGATGATCGTAGGCCAGGTGCGTTGCCGTCGCGTACAGCCATGGGCGAAACGGGCGGCCAGGCTGAAAGGAGCTCTGCTGCAGGATCCGGATGAACGTGTCCTGCACCAGGTCCTCGGCGAGCTGGCGTTGGCCGCGGGTCAGGCGATAAAGGTAGCCCAGCAGCGCAGCGTGTTGGCGCTCTACCAGCGGGGCAAGCGCGCCAGTGTCACCTTGCATCATGCGCCCAATCAAGTCCTCGTCGCTCCCGTCCGTCATCTATCCCTTGTTGGACCGCCAGCGCGTCGACGCTGGCCCAACAGCACCTACGTTAGAAGCCTGCAAAAGGTTCGCGTGGAGCCTGTTCGTGCGCGCGGCAGGCTTCGTCGCGGCAGCCTGGCAGTCGGTCGGCGGGACCTACTCGACGGCGAAGGCGGAGACTCGAACATGACGGGCTCAACCACGTCGCGCAAGGCTCAAGCATGGGAACCCCGTTGCGCCAGCCCGTGCACCGGCGTCGTGGTGTCCGAGTTGTCGATCGGACAGCATGTGTCGGATATCGCCGTGCATGGCTGGGACATCGCCCGAGCCACCGGACAGACCGCGGACTTTGATTCCGAAGTCGCGGAGGTTGGGCTGGAGTGGGCACGCGAGAATCTCAAGCCACAGTTCCGCGGCCAGGCGTTCGGCCCCGAAGTCTCGGCCAGCCCAGACGCGCCGCCCTACGACCGCCTGGCAGCCTTCTTGCAGGTTGGCGGCCTGCGCACAGGACGCGCTGTCCTCTCGAAGCTGACCATCAACGGTGAAGCTTGACCACCGTCCATGCCAGAGTGAGAACGTGAACTCTCACCAGCTCACGGAACCAACGAAGCTACAGTACCTCCCCGCCCGAACAGGGCCCATAGCCCTTGGAGAGGGGTGGCTTGGGGCATACCCCCCCAGTGGCGCCCAGCCCCGGTCCCGTGGGAGGCGTAGTGTGTCGGGCGAGGCGGGTGGCAGTCCCCGCCCCCTCGACTGCGGTTCTTTGAACGGACGACTAGCCCTGCTTAAAATACGCCGCCGTGTAGACGTCCATCGGGTCATGCGGCGCCTTGGATGGCATTGGCGCTCCCGTGGGATTGAACGGGGCGGTGCAGTTGACGTCGTCGCAGTTCGTCGCCGAGTAGAAGGTGTGGAAGGACCTACCATCGCGATCGATGGTCATGCTTTCGTAATCACCGACGAAATAGCCGCCAGCGAGCGGAGCCGCGAGCATGTTGAACGGTCCGGCGACGTGCGTTGGAGTATTGAACGCGACCGTCGCTACGGGCGGTGTGCCCGACACTGTCGCGGGTCCGCTCGTGTCTCGGATGTAGCGTTCAACCGGCCATACGTCAGGGCCGAGGTCTGGGTGCCTCAGGCTGTAGTAGTCGATGCCGAGCTGCCCGAAGTTGTTCACCTTGATGCCTGGTGTGAACCCCGCTCGATCCTCCGGCAGGTTGACCCGCAGTGGCGCCGTCCAGGTGCCTGTCATGCCAGATGCTACCGACGTAGTCAACAGGACGTCGTCCTCACCGAACGTATTGAAGCGCGTGTCCTGAAAGGTGACGTAGAGCTGGCCAGTTGCCCGGTCTATGGCAGGCTCGGGAATAATGTCGCCAGTGCGTGCCGGAGCGCCTGTCTGCGGATCGTGGATGCCGACCGGGTGGTGATCCGGGACCACGATCTGCTGCGGACTCCAGGTCGCTCCCTTGTCATTGGAGGAGACCATCCGGATCTGAAGAGCACCGCTGGCGAGAATGTACTCGTAGAAATCGTACAGCCTACCCGTTCTGGGATCGATCACGATCTGGTTGGAGATGGTCTGCTCGGCCGCGGGCGTGCTGGCGATCGGCATTGGAGGTGACCACGTCACGCCCCCATCCGTCGTCTTGCTGAACATGGCGGGGCCCGTGAAGCAAACGACCGGATCGCTGCCTCCGGATCTCTGTGCCGCCCGGATGTCAGTCTCTGCATTTCGCGGGCAACTGGCGGAAGTGAAGAACCGGAGCTGGTCCCAGACAACGTAGGCAGAGCCCGCGACCGTGGGATCGGCTGTCACCGACTCCTTGTCATCGAATGAGGTCAGCGGACCAACGTCGGCGTTGAAATCGATGAACTTCTGGTTGTGCCAGGTAACCCCGCCGTCCGTAGATGTGGCGGCTCCGACCCCGTTTTTGAACGTATTCTCGTCGAACGAGATGCTGACCGAATACGCCTCACCGTCGACCCCGACATCAACCCAAGGGTCCGACGCGCGCTCAGTCGGCAGGACGGCGCCGCCATAATACGGCGCTGCGCACAGGCTGAAAGGCAGAGCTGTCTCGCCCCAGTGGTAGCCGTCATCGAACGACCAGCCTGCCACAAGGCCCTTGTCTCCGCCATCGTTCCAGCGGTCCTGCTGGATCGCGCCAATAAAGTTATCGGGGTTGGCCGGGTTCTTCGCCTCCCAAACTTCCGGCTCCGTGTTGGGATAGTTTTCGGCCCCGAACTGCGGGCCGGCGCCGATCCCGACGCAGGCTGCGTACGGATCTCCGATCGAGACCTCGTGGCCCTCCAGCGTTGCCCAGGCTGCCGTGGAGCTCGCGAGAACCAGGCCGCTAACAAACAGAACAGTCAATGCGAGTCGCA
>CBJLVJ010000115.1:0-7547 GCA_966426465.1 uncultured bacterium
TCAGCGGCGAAATGCCCGAGCAGATCGAGGACGTATTCGCATCGGTCGGCGCCAGCCTGTTTCCGGCGGCGCGAGGCGACATGCGGACGACGTGCTCCTGCCCAGACGACGCCAACCCGTGCAAGCACATCGCCGCCGTGCACTACCTGCTGGGCGAACGCTTCGACGAGGACCCTTTCCTTATGTTCCTGCTGCGCGGTCGCAGTAAGGACGAGATCATCAGCGGGCTGCGCGCTCGCCGCGTCGGTCCCGAATCGGAGCAGCCGCCCGAAACCGAGCAGCCGGTCGAGCAGGACCTGTCGACGTTCTGGAGCGCTCCGCCGCAGACCGAAGAGGTGGCGCTGCACTTCGCGTTGCCAGAGTCCGACGCGCTGCCCGTCAAACGCCTTGGCCCGCCGCCGTTTGTTCGCAACGACGCGGCGTTCACGACCGCCATGGAACGCCTCTACCAGCAGATCGGCGAATACGCGCTGCTGGTCGCGCTCGGTGATGGCGAAGCGGCGCACCCGCCGCTTGTCGAGGACGAAGCGGGCGCCGAGGCCTGATCCCGGCCCGCTCGCGCGGCGTCTTCTTAGAATGGCGAAAGTGACGCAGCCTGGCACCCGCGCCGACGGCCGCTCCGCCGAGCAGCTTCGGCCCGTGAGCATCGAGCCCCGCTTCCTGAGCGCAACGCCGGCCTCGTGTCTGATCCGCATGGGCGCTACGTGGGTGCTGTGCAGCGCGGCGATCGAAGAGCAGGTGCCTTCGTTCTTGCAGGGCCGTGGCCAGGGCTGGGTCACCAGCGAGTACGCCATGATCCCGCCGTCCAGCCCGCAGCGCATACCGTGGAATCGCGGCATCAGCGGCGGTCGGCAACAAGAGATCAGCCGCCTGATCGGTCGCGGGCTGCGCGCGGCGATCAACATGAAGAAGCTGGGCGAGCGGCAGATCACACTGGACTGCACGGTGCTCCAGGCAGACGGCGGCACGCGCACGGCGGGTGTGACGGGCGCCTACGTCGCGCTGTCCCTGGCGGTGCACGACCTGCTCGTCGCGGGCAAGCTGGCGCTGAGTCCGCTCATCACACCCGTCGCGGCCGTCAGCGTTGGGCTGGTGAACGGTCAGCCCATGCTCGACCTGGCCTACGTGGAAGATTCCATTGCCGATGCCGACGTCAACGTGATCCAGACACTCGGGGGTGACCTGGTGGAGGTCCAAGGCACCGCCGAAGGCGCAGCCTTTCCACGCCAGCAGCTGGACCGCCTGCTCGATCTGGCCAACATCGGCAACGCGCAGCTCTTCAAGGCCCAGCAGAACGCCCTGGCCCAGGTGCTCTCACCCGCGGCGCTGGCCGCGCTGGTGGCGACACCCGACTAACGCCCAACCAAGGAGCCCTCGCCAATGCAGATCGGGGTCATCTTTCCGCAGACCGAGATCGGACCGGACCCGGCCGGCGTGCGAGCCTACGCGCAGGCCGTCCAGGACATCGGCTTCGAGCACCTCGAGGTGTTTGACCACGTGCTCGGCGCGGATCCCGCCGGGCATCCTGGCTGGGAGGGCCCGTACGACGTCCACAGCCAGTTCCACGAACCGTTTGCCGTGTTCGGCTACCTGGCAGCGGTCGCGCCGCGGCTCGAGCTCGTCACGTCGGTCATCATTCTGCCCCAACGCCAGACGGCGCTGGTCGCCAAGCAGGCAGCCGAGGTGGACGTGCTGACCGGCGGCAAGCTTCGCCTGGGCGTGGGTATCGGCTGGAACCGCGTCGAGTACGAGGCGCTCGGCACGGAGTTCCACAACCGTGCTCGACGCTTCGAGGAGCAGATCGAGCTGATGCGCAGGCTGTGGACCGAGCCGTCGGTGACCTTCCAGGGGAAGTACCACCGCGTCACGGCGGCCGGCATCAACCCGCTACCCGTGCAGCGACCGATCCCGGTGTGGATCGGCGCGTCGGCCGAGGCGGCGATCAAGCGGGCGGCTGAGCTGGCCGACGGCTATTTTCCGCAGCGGCCGCTCGCCGGCGGGTGGCAGGCCACGCTCGACAAGGTCCGCGGCTGGCTGGAGGCCGCTGGACGAGACCCGGCCAGGTTCGGCATCGACGCCCGCGTGCAGGCGGGCAGCGGCTCACCCGACGAATGGCGACAGCAGGCCGAGCAGTGGCGCGGCTTCGGCGCGACACACCTGTCCATCAACACGATGAATGGTGGCCTGAGAGGTCCTGACGCGCACGTCGAGCGCCTGCGCCAGGCGTTTCAGGCCATTCGCGCGTAAGCTCCGCGCGCCAACCTCGACGGGCTCAACGAGCACGCTCACTTCTTCAGGAAGAATTGACCGAGCAGGCCCGCCAGGATGTACACGGCCAGGATGGCGATGAGGGTGTAGGTTTCGAGCACGCCGCCGAGCACGCGCAGCGGCGGCAAGAACTCCTGGAAGGGAGCCACCACGGGTTCGGTGACGGCCACGATCGGCGCGGCGATGGCCGCCAGGGGCGAGCGGCTGAGGCCGATGCCGAAGAAGCGCACGATGAGTCTGGCGGCCAGCAGCAGCGCCGCCAGGTCGGCCAGCGAGGAGACCAGGCGAGCCGGGCCCGGGGCATCGGAGCGTCGCAGCGCGGGTGAGCCAGCGCCCTGGGGCAGGTTGCTGCTCGAGCGCGGTAGAAACGGAGCGCTGGCCGCACCGACCGCGAAGCCCGCGATGTGCGCCCAGACCGCGACGTCACCCGTGGCGCGGGTGGCGTGCGTGATCGCGGCCAGGCCGCTGAAGAACTGGCTGACGAACCAGAAGGCGAGCACCAGCACGGCGGGCAGATCGAACGTCCAGAAGAAAAACAGCACCGGCATCAGCACGCGCACCCAGGCTGTCGGATAGGCGATGAAGTACAGGCCGAGCACGCCCGCGATCGCGCCGCTGGCGCCGATCAGCGGCACGCTTTCGCCGGCCGAGAACAGGCACTGCACCAGGCCGGCAATCGCGCCCGCGAGCAGATAGAACAGGGCGAACACGACCGATCCCACGCGGTCCTCGACGGCCCGCCCGAAGACCCACAGGAACACCATGTTGCCCCCCAGGTGCAGCAGACCGGCGTGGATGAACTGACTCGTAAACAGCGTCAGCAAGGCTACGTGCGGAGCGCGCGGATCGAGCGCCAGCGCGGGCAACACCCGTCGCGGCACGGCGCCCCACTGCTGTACGAACAGGTCGAGCGCGGCACCGCGGAGCGTCAGCTCGTACAGGAACACCAGGACGCACAGGACGATGATGCCGAGCGTGACCGCCTGGCGCCGTCCGCCGACGCTGTCTCCGAGCGGAATCACGCCTGTCGATTATGCGCTGGTGCCGAGGAGCTCCCTGGCCCGTTCGAGCAGCTCGCCGAGTTGTTCGGCATCGAGCACGAGAAACGCGAGTGGCGGGTCATTGCGCGAGGACTGGATGCCAATAGCCGGCAGGCCACGGATCGAGAAGCCCGTACAGGCGAAACCGGCTTCGGCATCGACGCGCAGCGACGGCAAGCCGGTGGGCTGGTCGGCATCGGGGAACGTAGGCACAGGTTGACCTTCGGCCAGCAGCCCGCGCACGTCCGCGGCAAGGTGAGCCAGGACCAGTCGGTCGGCCAGCACGAAGCGCGCCTCGGTGCGGGCGTCGGCGGCGGTCAGCACCAGCGCCTCGTCTTCGCGGTGCTCGGGCTCTTCCTCGCCCCCACCCCCGGCCGATTCCCAGTCAAGCGTCCACACCGACGGCCGCAACACCGGGGCGAGCCCGGCCGGCTGCTCGGGTGGTGCGCGGTCCTCCAGGGCCGCCCAGGCGGCGCCCTCGGCCGCCGCGGCTTCGAGCGCGAGCAGCACGTTATCGCGCTGATCTGAGCCCAGCTGCAGGTCCGGGAGGGCGCGCAGCAGGACGCGATCCCAGCGCTCGAGCAGTGCGCTGCGTTCTTCAGGTGGTAGCTCTTCGCGCAGAAAGCGGAGCTGCGCGGCGAATTCTCCCCACTCCTCGACGCCTGCCTCGGCGGCGGCGCCGTGCCTCAGAAACTCACGGATGCGGCGCAACAGCGCCTCGTGCTCGTCGGGATCCGACCCGTGGCCGAATCCTGCACTCCCGCCGGGAGCCTCAGTCATGTCGACCGGATCTTAGCGCAAGGGTGCGCGTGGCCTAACGACTTCGCATCTTCGGGATGCCTCGCGACCGCGCGTAGCGGACGATACGTCGCAGTGGCAGGTGGACCATCGAGCGCGCGAGCTGCGGAATTGCCTCGGCGGCCATCTCCCCGGGTGTGGCAAAGCGTCCCTCGGCCTGGGTAGCGGCGCTCTCGATCGCTTGACGCAGGTCGGCTGAAGAGCGGCCCGGGAAGCGCGTGCGCGCCAGTCCGACCATCGATGCCATGTGCGCGTCAGAAGCGCCGATCTCGGCCAGGCCGTGCTGCCTGGCCACGCGCAGCGCGTGTGGCCGAGACGCGCGCCCCGCCAGGCTGGCATTGAACACCTCGACGCCCGCGATCAGGTCGGCGGCGATCGCCTCGGACAGCGCGCGGCGACTGAGCGAGTGCGTCCAGCGTGTGAACGGGTGAGGCGCCACACACAGGCCGCCGTGGGATCTGACCCACTCCGCCGTGAACTGCAGGCTGCGCAAGGCGGGCGGCCGTTCGTCGATGAACAGGGCCAGCAGGTGACCGTCGAGGGTGCTCACCTCCACCCCGGGCACGACCTCGATGCGAAAGCCCTGGCGCGCCGCCCACTCGCGTCCGTCCAGACATGCCGAGATCTCATCGTGATCGGTGATCGCGATCACGTCCAGATCGGTGCCCAGCTCGACGAAGTCGACCAGGTCGCGCGCGGCAACCAGGCCGTCCGAGGCGCGCGTGTGCAGGTGCAGATCCGCGGCCCCGAGCACACCCCCGAGTATAGGCGTGCTCCTGCCACGAACATTTCTTCAACCCCGCAGGCGCACGCTGTATACTGCGATTGACCATTCCACTACGTGGGGTGTCTGCCTGGGGCCCTGAGGCCGGGCAAACATTGTGCGTAAGAAGCTCACACCTGATCGGTGTGGGTTTCGAATTGGGGGACCGTGCCACCCGACCGTCGTCGCCGACGGTTCAGGCGACCCGGCACTGGTCGCTGGTTCACCGAGACGGTAGCGTCCCTTCGGATCGAGCTGGCGGCTCAAGTTCGCGCGACGTTGACCGCCTGGATGCGGCTCTACGGCGAGGCGAACGATGTGCGGGGTCTTGCAACTGGACCGATCGAAACTCGTTTCGCTCGTCTGCGTGAGAATTGCGCAGCCGACTCTCTCATCGTGTGGACCACGCCCGGCCGCTGGGCCACCGGCGAGGGTCTTTCGCTGCGCTTTCCGCAGCTGCATCTCGAATTCACCTGCTCGCTGGCCGACGGGCACCTGGTCGCCACCAAAGTCGCGCAAGTTGTCGAAGACGCCCGACCGCCCGACCGCGAGCCGGGCGCCGTCGGCGTCGTGGTGCACCCCGAGCGGGTGTTGCTGCCGCCCGAAGACGCGGATTCCGCCGAGCCCGACGTCGGGGTCGAGACGCTCGAGCGCCACTTCGCGCAGCTCGCCGGCCGCCGCTGGGGTGGTTTCGCCGCGCCGCTGCGTGCCGCGCTCGAAGCCGAAGCGCTCGAGGACGAAGCCCGCACGCAGCGTTTGACGGTGCCCTTCAAAGAGGCCTCGCTCGGCCATGGTGGGGAAGAGGACGTGTGGCGTCTCAAGGGCGTGCCCGCCGAAGCGTTGCGCGCCCTGGATGACGGCGAGTGGCTCGAGATCCTGGACGACCAGAGCCGCTCGCGTACGAGCGCGCGCGTCATCGATACCCATCCCAGCGCAGGTACGCTGGTCGTGGGTATCCGAACGGCGTCCGATCCGCCCCACACGGGCTTCGTTCGACCGCGCTCACGTCGAAAAATCCTCGAACAGAAGCGCGCGCTGCTCGAAGAGCTGGCGAGCCCGACGGGGAGCTTGCCGAATCTCGTCCGTCTGGTCGCCGCGCCAGCGTCGATGCCGGCGCCCCGACCGGTCCGCCCGCCACGATTCGTCAACCCGGCCGTGGTGCGCAACCGCAGCCAGGCACGCGCGGTGTCGCTGGCGCTCGGTCTGGAGGAAGGCCAGGCGCTGCTCATCCAGGGCCCACCGGGCACGGGTAAATCCACCACGGCGGCCGAGATTGACGTTCAGCTGATCCTGCGCGACCCGGGCGTGCGCATCCTGGTCTGCTCGCACTCGAACCACGGCACCGACAACATGTTGATGAAGGTGCTGCCGTTCCTCGAGGATGCCCAGGAACGCATCGCTCGCATCGGCTTCTACGAACGCATCGCAAAGGAAGCGCGTCCGTTCTACGCCGCGCCCGACGCCGACCTGGGCGACCGCAACATCATTTTCACCACCATCGACGCGCTGGTGCTGCAGGACATCGCCGGTGCGCGCGTGTACGACTACGTCATCCTCGACGAAGCCAACCGCGCGGGTGTGCTGGATTCCCTGCTCGCGCTGGCGCGCGGCAAGCGCATGGTGCTGGTCGGCGATCCCATGCAGCTGCAGCCGGTCATGTCGGAGGCCGAGCAGCAGATGGTGGCGGCCGCCAACGAAAGCAACGGTCGCCAGGAACGACGCGGTCAGCGGCCGGCCCTGGTCGGTGTGGCACAGCCGGGCGCGAACAACGTCATCGGCAAGAGTCTGTTCGCCTGGATCCAGGAGCGCCGCTTTGCCCCCGCTGCGGCCGTGCTGCTGGATCAGCAGAACCGCATGCACCCGTCCATCGGCGAGCTCGTCTCGCGCGTGTTCTATGCCAATCGCGTACGCACCGGACCCGCCGCGCCTCGCCGTGGCACCGGCCTGCCCGCGTTTCCGTCGCCAGTGACGTGGGTCGATACGCGCTCGCTGCGCGGCAACGTCGAATCGCGCGCGGGCGGTACGTCATTGTTCAACATGGCCGAAGCACGTCTGGTCACCAGCATCACGCGGTACCTGGCGAGTCAGGCGCCGCCGAACCTGACCATCGGCGTCATCACCGCCTATGCCGAGCAGCGCGACGTGCTGCGTCGGTTGATGGGCCCGCACGATTGGCCGCCCGAGCGGCAGCTCGAGATCGACACGGTCGATGCCTTCGAAGGCCGCGAAAAGGACATCATCGTGCTGTCGCTGGTGCGCGCGAATCGGCGCCGCGACATCGGCTTCCTGCGCCTGGAGCAGCGGCTCAATGTCGCCGTCTCGCGCAGTCGACGACTGATCATCATCGTCGGCGACACGTCAACCTTGCGCGCCGGCTATTTCCATCACCTGGTGGCGGTCTGCCAGCAAGTCGGCCAGATCATCCCGGCGCCGAAGCTGATCGGCCTGTTCTTGAGCCGCGGTCGACGCCCGCGCCACGAGCGCGAAGATCGGCGGCGGGAGGCCCTGCCCGAAGAGGCGGGCCGCGAGATGGTTGGCGCGGCCGAAGGTGGCCGCGAGTTGGCTGGCGCGGCCGAAGGTGGCCGCGAGCTTGTCGCGTCGGAAGCGGGCCCGATCGTCGATGGGGCTGTGGCGCCGGCGGCGGTCGGCGGCCAGGAGAGCGCGGCGCCGGCCGGGTC
>CBJLVJ010000116.1:0-7505 GCA_966426465.1 uncultured bacterium
TTTTCATGCCGGATACTTCTAGGCATCATCCCAGTTTCGCGCTCGCCGCTTCAGGCGCTTCCAGGGGCGGCCGAGCAGGCGCTCGTAGGCGTGTGGGGCGGTGGCACGCGCCTGGCGCAGGCGCTCGGCGTAGACCTCGGACAGTTGGCCGAGCAGGAACAGGCTCTGGGGCGGCAGCTCGTGCTCGGGCTGGCTGCTCAGACTGAGCAGCTCGCGCAGCACGGCCGCGTCCTGCGCCACGCCGAGCACCTCCTGCAGGCGAGCCGCGCGGCGGATCATGCGCTGGGCCGGTCGCCCGTACAGCGGCGACAGGCACTCGAGCGTATAGCGGAAGCGCTTGGCGCGCAGGCGCGCCCGATGCATGGCTGTCGGTGACGCGTGAGGATGAAGCTGCTGGCCGGCTTTGCGCAGCTTGCGGTGCTTGTCGCGAACGAGCTGGTCTGCCAGCGCCAGACCATCATCGACCAGCGCCGCTGGCGGTTCGGTTACCAGCGCGCGAAGGCCGCCGACGAGACCCGCGAAGCGCTCAGAAGCCAGGGCTGTGCGCAGACGCTCGCGAGCCTCCGACTGTCGCGCCGCCAGGCGGCAGAGCACCGGGCCAATCGCGTCGGGTTCGGCGGCAAGGTCATCGGCAGTGCGCCTGAGATTGTCGATCTGCACGTCCAGGTCTCGGGTCTCGCCGAGCACGCCGCCGATCCAGGCCAGCTCGAGCCGCACGTCGGCAGCCGCGGGCGGCAACAGCGCCTGAAACACGCGCAGCGCCGCACGCAGGCGTCGTGTGGCGACACGCATCTGGTGCACGTCCTCCGGATCGTCCCCGCTGGCGGCGCCGGCTTCGTGAGCGCACAACGCCGCCAGCTGCTGCTCGAGGCGTGCGCGCGCGAGGTCGGTCAGCCGCATACGGCTGCCTATTGTGGGCCAACGGCGTGCCGCGCCGCTCCCGTTGTTAACACGCCGCCCGCTCGTCGCTCTGCGGGCGTTAACGCGTTGTTTTCCGTCCGTTAACGTACGATCCGTCTCGATTTGGCCTGTAGCCGCTACTGTCAAGGGCAGAAGAGGTTATGCAGATCGCACGAAAGATGTTGGCGATACGCCACCTGAGCGTGGTGCTGGTGGGACCGTTGTTGTTGCTCGCCGCCTGTGGCCCGGGCAACCAGCCCAGCGCCACCAGTGCCCCGGCCGCCGCCCCGACCACGGCCGCCAAGCCCACCACCGCGCCGTCCACGGCGCCCAGTCCCGCGGCTGTAGCCAGCCCCGCGTCGGCGGCGAGCCCAGCGGCAGCGGCCAGCCCGTCGCCCTCGGCCGCGTCGTCGGTAGCCATCAGCGGGCCTTTCCCAGGCGAAGCCCAGGCGCTGAACGGCGCGGGCGCCACCTTCCCGGCGCCGCTGTACCAGAAGTGGTTCGACGAATACAGCCGATTGACGCAGGTCCAGGTCAATTACCAGCCGATTGGCTCGGGCGGTGGGATCAAAGGTATCCAGGACCAGACCGTCGATTTCGGCGCCTCGGACGCGCCAATGACGGACGAGCAGCTGCAAGCCGCCAAAGGTGGCGAGATCTACCACATCCCGACGGCGCTCGGCGCCATTGTGCCCACCTACAACATCCCGAATGTCAACGCCAAGCTGAAGTTCACCGGTGACACGCTGGCTGGCGTCTTCCTGGGCGACATCCAGAAGTGGAACGACCCCAAGCTCGTGGCAGACAACCCGGACCTGGCGAATGTCAACCAGGACATCGTGGTGGTTCACCGCTCGGATGGATCGGGCACGACGTTTGGCTTCACCGACTACCTGAGCACGGCCAGCAAGGACTGGCAGCAGAAAGTCGGCAAGGGCACCTCGGTGGACTGGCCCGTCGGACTGGGTGGCTCGGGCAATCCGGGTGTTGCCGGCGAAGTCCAGCAGAACCCGTACTCGGTTGGCTATGTCGAGCTGATTTATGCGGTCCAGAACAACCTGGGCTACGGTATGGTGAAGAACAAGGCGGGCAAATTTATCGACCCATCGCTCGACAGCGTGACCGCGGCGGCAGCCGCGAGCGCCCAGGCAATCCCGCCCGATCTGCGGTTCAGCATCGTCGATGCGCCTGGCGACACGTCGTACCCCATCTCTACCGCAACGTGGCTGCTCGCCTACAAGAACGAAACCGACCAGGCCAAAGCCATCGCGCTCACGCGCATGCTGTGGTGGGCCACCCACGAGGGGCAGCGATTCAACAAGGACCTGGCCTACGCGACCGTTCCCGACGCGATCACCGCGCGCAGCGAGCAGTTCATTCGGCAGATCACCGTCGAAGGCAAACCGGCCTTTCCAGGACGCTAAACTCGCATGAGTACGCTTGACGCCCGCCTCACGCCGCTGAAGGCCGAATCGGCGGCATTCACGGGTGGCTCCAATCGCGGAGACCGCGTCTTTGAGGCCGGTGTGAGCGTGCTCGCGGCCGCCGTTCCGCTGTTGCTGGCGGGCATTGTCTTTCTGCTGCTGGCGGACGCGCTGCCGGCGCTGGCCCGCTACGGCCTGAGCTTCTTCACAAACAGCAGCTGGAACCCCGTTACCGAGCAGTTCGGGGCCGCGGCCTATGTCTACGGTACCGTGGTGACGTCGCTGATCGCGCTGCTGGTGGCGACCCCGATCGGGGTTGGCTGCGCGCTGTTCCTGGCCGAATACGCGCCACTCTGGCTGCGCGCGCCGGTGTCGTTCGTGATCGAGCTGCTCGCGGCCATCCCGAGCATCATTTACGGCCTGTGGGGCTTCTTCATCCTGGCGCCAACCATGCGCGGCATCGTCGAGCCCTTTCTGAAGGCTGTGCTCGGACCGCTGCCCGTGCTCAATGCGCTGGTCGGCGGACCTATCATCGGCCGCGACCTGCTGGTAGCGGGCGCGATTCTGGCGATCATGATCCTCCCGACGGTCACCGCCGTGTCACGCGAGGTACTGCGTGCGGTGCCCAACACCCAGCGGGAAGGCATGCTCGCGCTCGGCGCCACCCGCTGGGAGACGATACAGAAAGCGGTGCTGCCGTACGCGCGTTCGGGTATCGCCGGCGCGGCAATCCTCGGGTTGGCGCGTGCGTTGGGCGAAACCATGGCGGTGACGATGGTCATCGGCAACAGCTCGACCAAGATCTCCGCTTCGCTGTTTACGCCCGGCTACACCATGGCCAGCGCGATCGCCAACCAGTTCACCGAAGCCGACAAGGCGATGTATTTCAGCGCGATTGTGGCGGTGGCGCTGGTGCTGCTGCTGGTGGCGGTGGTCATGAACGTGCTGGCGCGGCTGCTGGTGTGGAGCGTCGCGCGCGGCCCGGGGGGGACGGCGGTTCGTGCTGGCTGAGACAACCAGCAGGACCTTGCTGGGGCCGACGCCGGTCTGGGAGCGGCGGCGCATCGTGAACCTCGTCGCGACGGTCGCCGTTGCCGCCAGCGCGTTGGCGGCTGTAGTCGTGCTGTTGCTCATTCTGGGGCACGTGGTGTTCCAGGGTGTGCCTGCGCTCAATCCGGCGTTCTTTACCGAGCGCCCACTCCCGCCGGGTGAGGTCGGCGGCGGCGTCGCGCCGGCCATCGTGGGCACCCTCGAGATGCTGGCAGTTGCGGCGGTGCTCGGGATTCCGCTCGGAGTGGGCACCGCCATTTATCTGTCGGAATTCGGGCTCGGCAACCTGGCCCGCATAGCCAGCTTCACGATCGATCTGATCGCCGGGCTGCCATCCATCGTGGTTGGTGTGTTCGTGTGGGCGTGGCTCGTGCGCAACGTGGTGGGGCAGTACGACGGTCTGGCCGGCGGCGTGGCGCTGGCCGTCATCATGATTCCCATCGTCGCGCGTACAGTGGAGGAGACGTTGCGGCTCGTGCCCGACGCGCTGCGCGAGGCCAGTCTCGCGCTGGGCGTCCCACGCTGGAGGACGATTCTTCGCGTGGTCCTGCCGACGGCCAGCGCTGGCGTCATTACCGGTGTGGTGCTGTCAGTGGCGCGAGCGGGCGGTGAAACCGCGCCGGTGTTGCTGACCGCGCTGGGCAATCAGTTCTTCAATCTGGACCTGCTGCAGCCGATGGCGGCCTTGCCGGTGCAGATTTACCAGTACGCTCGCTCACCATACCCGGATTGGCACGCGAAAGCATGGGCTGCCGCGCTGGTCCTGATTACATTGATTGGCGTGCTCAGTGGGCTCACGCGCTGGGTCGTCGGACGGAGGATGCGTGGCCTTTCTCACTGACGCCCAGGCTGCGACCAGGTTGTCGCACGATGTCCCAGCACCAGTTGACGCCGAGCCGTCGCAAGAACAACCGCCCACTCCTACAGACGCCGGGCCGCGCCTGGATGTGCGCGAGTTGAGCGCGTGGTACGGAGAGCACAAGGCCATCGAAAACGTGTCGCTCACGGTTGCGCCACGACAGATCACCGCCATCATCGGTCCGTCCGGTTGTGGCAAGAGCACGCTGATCCGGTGTCTGAACCGGATGCATGAAGTGGTGCACGGTGCACGCGCTCGAGGGAGTGTGCTGCTCGACAACCAGGATATCTACGCTCCGCCGGTGGACCCCGTGCACGTGCGGCGGGTGGTCGGCATGGTGTTCCAAAAGCCGAACCCTTTCCCGATGATGAGCATCTTCGAGAATGTGGTGGCGGGTCTGAAGCTACAGGGCGGCTTTCGTAGACGGCACCTCGAGGAGGTCGGCGAGCGCGCCCTGCGCCAGGCGGCGTTGTGGGACGAGGTCAAAGACGTCTGGAAGAAGGCCTCGGGTGTGTCACTTTCGGGTGGCCAGCAGCAGCGCCTGTGCATTGCGCGCACGCTCGCCGTGGAGCCAGCCGTGATCCTGATGGACGAACCGTGTTCGGCGCTCGATCCGATTGCCACGTATCGCATCGAGGAATTGATGTCCGACTTGAAAAAGGACTACACCATCGCCATCGTGACTCACAACATGCAGCAGGCGTCGCGCGTCAGTGACTACACTGCGTTCATGCTGGCAGAGGCCGATCGTATCGGACGGTTGGTCGAGTTCGGGCCGACCTCGCGCATCTTCACCAATCCGGCCGAACGCCGCACCGAGGATTACATCACCGGCCGGTTTGGATAGGCAGGGGTGAGCGCGATGTCGGGCGAGCCGACCAGTATCAGCAAGAGCCGCACGAGCTTTCACCGAGAGCTGGAGCATCTGCAGGACGAGGTGCTCGTGCTCGGCAGCATGGTCGAAAAGGCCACGCTGCGCTCGGTGGACGCCTTGCGAACGCGCAATACCGCCGCCGCGCGAGCGATCGAAGCAGAGGACACGCTGATCAACCGCAAGCGCTTCGACATCGAAGAGGCGGCCCTGCTGCTGATGGCTACCCAGCAGCCGATGGCGTCTGACCTGCGCCGGCTAGCGGCCATCGTCCACATCGTCACCGACCTGGAACGGATGGGCGACTACGCCGCCGGCATCGCGCGCATCTGCGTGCAGATCGGCGACGAACCGCTGATCAAGCCGCTGATTGACATACCCCGCATGGCCGAGAAGACCAGCAGCATGCTGCGCCGCGCGCTCGACGCTTTCGTGGAGCGAGACGTGGCCGCGGCCGAGGCGATCGCCATGGAGGACGACGATATAGATGCGCTGTACCAGCAGGTCTACCGCGAGCTGGTGATGATGATGCTGGCCAATCCACGCACGATCGACCAGGCGACGCACCTGCTGTGGGTCGCGCACAACCTCGAGCGGGTGGGCGACCGCGTGCAGAATATCTGCGAGCGAGTGGTGTTTGTCGTCACAGGCCGCATGCAGGAGTTCTCACGCGGAGCTATGGGGTAGCCGGGTGGCCGACGTCCTGGTCGTCGAGGACGAGGAGTCGCTACTGCAGACCCTGCGCTATAACCTGAGCCGCGCCGGCCACGCCGTGCGGCTGTGTACGGATGGAACCGTCGGGCTGGAGATGACGCTCGAGAATCCACCCGATCTGCTCGTGCTCGACCTGATGCTGCCGGGGGTTGATGGACTCGAGATCTGCCGCCGGGTACGCGCAGAGGTGGCCAATCCCTCAGTCAGCCACGTGCCCATCCTGATTCTCACGGCGCGCGACGAGGAGATCGACAAAGTGGTCGGCCTGGAGGTCGGAGCCGACGACTATCTAACCAAACCTTTCAGCATGCACGAGTTGCTGGCCCGTGTGAAGGCGCTGCTGCGGCGAGCCGACATGGCCGCGGCGCCGCGCGATGCGCCGGTCCGCCTCGAGGCCGGCGACCTGGTGGTCGAGGTAGGTGCGCGTCGGGCTGTGCTGAACGGCGGCGAGCTCCAGCTGAAGCCGCGCGAATTCGATCTGCTGTCGTACTTCCTGCGCTATCCCGGGCAGGTCTTGAAGCGCGACCGCTTGCTGCGCAACGTGTGGGGCTACGAGTCGGCCGGCGACACGCGCACGGTTGACGTCCACGTCCGCTGGCTGCGCGGCAAGATTGAGGACGACCCCACCAATCCGACGCGCATCCAGACGGTTCGCGGTGTCGGCTACATGTTCACCGGCTAAGCTGCGTTAGCGGCTCCACTTCCAGTCGCGGATGGCTGGTGGATCGTCGCCCACGCGCTCGATGTAGTGGCGGTGCTCGATCAAGCGGTCGCGAAACTCCTGCTTGGCGTAGGCGCCAATCGCGACCAGGCGCGGCACGCGATCGATGACGTCAATCGCCAGGTGGAAGCGATCGAGGTCGTTGCGCGCCACCATGTCGAACGGTGTGGTCGTGGTGCCCTCCTCCTTGTATCCGCGCACGTGCAGATTGTCGTGATTCGTGCGCCGATACGTGAGGCGGTGAATCAGCCAGGGGTAGCCGTGATAGGCGAAGACAACCGGGCGATTAGCCGTGAAGAATGAGTCGAAGTCGCGATCCGACAAGCCATGCGGATGCTCCTCGGGTGGCTGCAAGCGCATCAGGTCGACCACGTTGACGACTCTGATCTTGAGGTCCGGAAACTGCTCGCGGAGCAGGTCGACGGCGGCCAGCGTCTCGAGCGTCGGAACATCACCAGCGCAGGCCATGACAACGTCCGGTTCCTGACCGCGATCGGTGCTGGCCCACTCCCAGATGCCGATGCCGGCAGTGCAGTGTTTGACCGCGGCGTCCATGTCGAGGTACTGCAGCGCCGGCTGTTTGCCGGCGACCACCACATTGACGTAATCGCGGCTCCGCAAACAGTGGTCCATGACGGACAGGAGCGTGTTGGTGTCGGGTGGCAGGTAGACGCGGATCACGTCTGCCTTCTTGTTCATGGCCAGATCGATGAAGCCGGGATCTTGATGTGAAAAACCGTTGTGGTCCTGGCGCCAGACATGCGACGAGAGGAGGTAATTCAGCGAGGCGACCGGCCGTCGCCAACCGAGCTTCTGACTGCTCTCCAGCCATTTCGCGTGCTGGTTGAACATCGAATCGACAATGTGTACGAACGCTTCGTAGGTGGTGAACAGGCCGTGCCGGCCGGTGAGCAGATAGCCCTCGAGCCAGCCCTGGCACGTCGTCTCGCTCAAGATTTCCATCAC
>CBJLVJ010000117.1:0-7496 GCA_966426465.1 uncultured bacterium
GTACCGGCCGGTGTGTACTGGTACCACCCGCAGGCCCACAGCCTCGTCCTGGTCTCGAGCTGGTGTGTTCAGGTGTACCTGTATCACCTCACCTATACCGATACCCGGGCAGCTCACGGAACGCGACGATCGGCCGGGGTGCTGGTCGTGGCGCTTGCGCTGATGGCCGCCTGCTTTGCGCAGCTCCACGTGGGCGAGGACGCCTTCGATTTCTCCGGGCACTACGCCAGCGTTCCGTTTGTGCTCGAGTACCGGCTCGTGTTCCTGGCGTACATCGCCTGGGCGCTGCGCACGATCATTCTGCTCACCTGGCGCTACGCCGACATTGCCCGGAGCCGGCCCGCGCTTCACCTGGGCCTGCGCCTGGTCGCGCTGGGCTGCGTCCTCGGTCTCGTTTATGTGGCCCACGAGGGCCTGTGGCTCGTTACCGGCCGCCTGGGGCTGCCGTACCCGGTGCCCGAGCCCGAGCGGCTCAAGGAGATCCTGATCGCGGGCATCATCACCCTGATCGCGCTCGGCGCGAGCCTGCCCGGATGGGGGCCTCGGGTCGGCATCCCCGCCCTCTATCGGTGGGCCGCGCGCTACCGCGCCTGCCGGCGCCTGTACCCCCTGTGGCGTGACCTGTGCCGGGCGTGCCCGGAGATCGCCCTGGTCTCACCACCGTCTGCTGCGGCCGATGCACTGGCGGTGCGCGGGCTGGGCCTCCGCCTGTCGCGGCGGGTCGTCGAGATCCGCGACGCCCACCTGGCCCTGCGGCCGTACATGGCGCCGGACGTCGCCACCGGGGCGCGGGCTCAGTGCCAGCGAGTTGGGCTCGTCGATCAGGAAGAAGCCGCCGTCATCGAGGCCGCCTGCCTGGCCGCCGCCCTGCAGGCGAGGCGCCGTGGTCAGCGCGTGGGTGTTCCGTTGTCGGTCCCGGGCACGACGGGCGGCGCCGACATCCAGGGCGAGGCCGACTTCCTGGGACGGGTGGCAGACCATTACCGTAACTCCCCCTTCGTCCGTAGCGTGGTCGCACGCGCGGCAGGGGAGCCAGCCCAAGAGACTGGCCTGGGCGAGCGCTTGCCGGCATGAGCGGCGTATTCCTGGACCGGCGTCCGGCAGGGAGCGCACCGGCTCAATGGCCGCGCCGACGGCGCCAGCTCGCACGCGGGGTCACCGAGGTGCTGGCGCCGACCGTCGTCGTGAGCGCGTTGCTCGTTGCCGTTGGCTGGCACAGCGCCGCCAGCGCGCCCGAGGCGTTGGCATGGGCGCTGGTCGCCGTCGTGTTCGCGGCGGTGGTGCCCCTCGCCTACATCCTGCGCGGGGTGCGCCGCCAGCGGTTGACGGACCACCACGTCGGACTGCGTGAGCAGCGTCCGGTGCCGCTGCTGGTCGGAGTCGTCTCGGTGTTGGCCGGGCTGGTGTTGCTGACCCTTGGTCGGGCGCCACGCGACCTGATCGCGCTGGTGGGTGCGATGGGCGTTGGGCTCGTGGCGTCGCTGCTGGTCACGCTCGTGTGGAAGGTGTCGATCCACACGGCTGTGGTGGCCGGCGCGGTCGTCGTCCTCGTGGTGGTGTTTGGGCCCGCACTGCTCGCCTTTGCGCCTGCTCTCGCGCTGGTGGCCTGGGCGCGGGTAGAGGTCGGCGACCATACGGCCTTGCAGACACTCGCTGGGGCCGCACTCGGCGGCGCCATCGCCGCGGTGTGCTTCTCGTTGCTTCGCTGAAACGCGCCTGCGCTGGCCTGCAGCTCGAATGGGGGCTTGACGGCCGGTTGGTTGCGGTGCCGGCGAGCTCCGGACAATACTGCCCGTGGAGCGACCGCTGGCGAGCGCCGAGCCGGGGCGGCCGGGGTGTGTATGGGAGTTGCAGACGTCGTCATCGGAAACAGGCAGTCGCCGTGAGCGGCCGCCGGCGCGCGGGAGTGGTCGCGCTCGGCGCCCTGCTCCTGGCGTTGGCGGTCGCCGCCTCACAACCGACCAGCCCAGGCGAGGCGCCGGGCATGCCTGCCGTTGAGCCGACCCCCGTCCTCGAGCCTGCCGTTGAGCCGACCGCCCTCCTCGAGCCAGCCGCCGATCAGACCGCTGCGTCCGCCGCGCTGGCAGAGCCGGCTGACGTTGTCGTTGACGTGTCACTGCCACCCACCGAATCGCTCGCGCCATCCTCGACGGCGATCACGGCCAGGACAATGCGTCTGAGCGCAACCTTCAATAGCATCGGCATTGAGCTTCTGTTCAGCGGCGATGCCAACGCGAACGCCGAGGCCGCCGTGCAGTTCAAGAAGAGCGCGGATGCGAGCTGGCGGCAAGCCCTGCCGCTGTGGTCGACTAACGACGGCTCGACTCAGCCAGGGCCCGCGTTTTACGGGTCGTTGCTCATGCTGGATGCTGGCACGAGCTACGACGTCCAGGTCAGCCTGAGCGATCCCGACGGCGTGGCTGGGGCGACCGTGCTGAACGGCACGATCAGCACGCGACCGGAGACGATCGCGGCCACCAGCAGCCTGACGCCGAGCTACTTCGTAGCCGTCGATGGATCAGATACGAACGACGGACGGACTCCACAAGCCGCATGGGCAACACTCGCCAGGGCGCTCCAGGCAGCGCCGGCTGGGGCGGTTGTACAGGTCGGGCCGGGGCGCTTCGCGGCCCCCCCGAACGGCACCGTACGGACTGACCCGCTGACGCTGATTGCGCAGCACGCGGCGGTCGACGACAGCCGAAACGTGATCAACGATGGCCAGCACACGATCGTGGATAGCGGCGTCCTGGCGAGTCCGAGCGGCTCGGGCCAGCCGAACGCAGGCGTGTGGCAGCAGGCCGCACCCGACGCAAGCCATCCGAGCTACGTCGTCTGGAAATGGTCCAACACTGGCCTCAACGGCGCGACGCAGCTAGGCTATGCGAGCACGCCGACGGCGCTGCCGGCGCGAGTGGCGAGCTGGAAGGCCGATGCTGACCGGCTGGCGACGCCGGCGCGCTGGGTCGATATGCTGTACACCAATCTGACCTGGAATAGCGGCTTCTACACTGACCCGGCGCGTCCGCAAGACGTGTATGTGCGCCTGCCGGGTGATGCCAATCCGAACCAGTTCTACGTCACCCTGGGTGGCACTCGGGATGCGCTCATTCTGGACGGGCCGAACATCCGCGTGTCCGGTCTCGAGCTACGCGAATTCAACAGCGCCATCGTGTACCAGGAGCACGCCAGCTTCGGCGTCGTCGATCACGATCTGTTGGTGGGCAACTACTCAGGCGTGCGGCTGCAAGGCGCCCGACCTGGCACATACGGTCACGATCACGTGCTCCAGTACAACCGCTTCGTCGACAGCAACCTGTGGACGGCCGATCACGCAAACGCGCCAGCCATTCCATGGGACTTCATCAAGGGCTATGTCAAGCAGGCTGACGGGCAGTTCTACACCCGCACGGACAAAGTGGGCGGCGCCAGCGAGACGAGCGCGGTGTTCCTGGCGGGTGGCGCCCAACGATCTGTTATCCGGTTCAATACCGTTGACGGCACACACGACGGCTTCAGCCAGTACAGCGACCAGTACGACCGATACTCCGGGCAGGATCTGGACGTCACGGGAAATGTGATCCAGCACCTGCAGGATGACGCTGTAGAACCTGCTCAGAGTGCGATCAACTGGCGGATCTGGAACAACCGTAGCGAGTACACCGGTACCTGCATGTCGATGAACCCCGTCTCGTATGGCCCGATCTACTACGTGCGCGACGTGTGCTGGCGTGTCGGGACCGACGGCCTGCAGCGCGATCAGCAAGGCTGGACCCAGCCTGGCGGGGTCGGCTTCAAGTACTCCGGGGGAAGCTCGCCGACCGCGCGTATCTACCTGCTGAACAACACCATCTGGACGGATTCAGCCTTGACCAGCGTGCTGGGTGGTGGCGCCTATGGTGGCGGTGACGCCAGGACCGAGGCCTTCTACCTGCGCAACAACATCTTCGCCATGACCAGCTATGGCTTCGGCTGGCCACGGGGGCGCTGGGACGAGGACTACGACTACTTCTACTCGACCGACCCGAACCGCACGATGCAGTGGTATGGTGGGCCGAACGAGACGACCATTCAGCAATACCAGGCCGAGAGTGGCCAGGGGGCCCACAGTCAGGCGGGCGACGCCTCTGAGGGTTTCACTGACCCTCCCCGGCTTGCCGATCCAGGCCATGGCGACCTGAGCCTCGCCAGTGGCTCGTCGCAGGTCGACGCCGGGACCATCATTCCGAACGTCGCCGACCTCCAGGGGCTCAATTATTTCGGCGCGGCTCCGGACCTTGGGGCGATCGAGGCGCCCAGTCCGCCGCCCGACAGTTCAAGCGCCGGCTCCTCACTACCGTAGTCCAACGGGCCACATGGCCAGGCCTGCCGGGCCGTTTGCCTCTCCGGAGCTGAGCGATGCCGGCACATAGTGCCCCGCCTCTGAACGGAGAGGTGGCATCGACGCGCGGCGGTCCGGGGATGGAGAACAGGGGCTGAAGCCGCGCTTGCGCCTGGAGTCCGGGCGAGATGCGTTCTCTCCGCATCCCGCATTGCACGGAGCCAATATCACGAATGTCATGCCACCCTTCGCAGACCATGCGGCGTCGCTGGTCACGGCAGCTGATCGCGCTTGTGTCGGTTTGCTCTTTGCTTCCCCTCAGCCTGCCGCGGCAGGCAACACTCGCAGCCGCCGCGACCACGACGAGCGGCCCGTTCGTCCAGGATACGTTCACAGGACCTGCCGGTACGCTGCTGGAGAACCATACGGCGGACAGTGGCGCGAGCTGGGTTCGAGCGACGGGCTCGGCCGATTCGCTGGCGCTGTCGGCGGCGGGACGACTTCGGGCGATCGACTACCTGGGCCTGTACTACAGCTCGGCGTCACCAACGGGTGACGAGTACGACGTGACAGCTGACCTGGTGACGATCTCGACCGACCAGTCATACCTGGCTGGTCTGGTGGCCCGCTTCGATCCAGCCACCGGCGCGAGCTACCGGGCGGTCTACGACGCGGGCTACAAGGTGTGGCAGCTGAGCCGTGTGAACGCGGATGGGACGACGACCAATCTGGCGACGTCTGGCAGCTCCGGCTCGTACCCGATGACGAACGGGGCGAGTTACCACCTGAAGCTGAGCGTGAGCAACGCGGCCAAACAGCTGTGGGTCCAGGGTCCCACCGACGCGACCTACGTCAAGGTGCTGCACAGCAGCGACAACGTGCTGACCGCGGCCGGTCGAGTCGGACTGACGCTGAACCACGGTGGCGAGACCAGCGGGCTGCACCTCGACAACTTCGCCGCCGCGCTTGCGACCACGTCAGGCTCCGAAACCGGCACTCCAGCGACCGCGGCGCCGACCTCTGGCGCAAATTCCACGAGCAAGGCATTGACGGTCGGCCCGATGCACCTGAGCGCGACCTTCAACAGCATTGGCCTGGAGGTGCTGTTCAGGGGCGACGCCAATGCCAACGCGCAAGCGAGGCTGCAGTTCAAGAAAACGGCCGATACTAGCTGGCGGGAGGGGCTGCCACTGTGGCCTACCAACGACGGTTCGAGCCAGCCCGGACCAGCCTTTTATGGCTCGGTGTTGATGCTCGATCCAGGCACCAGCTATGACGTGCGGGTCAGCGTGAGCGATCCGGACGGAGTGTCCGGTGCGCCAGTGCTGGACGGCACCATCAGTACGCGGGCGGAAGACATTGCGCCCGTGAGCAGTCTGACGCCGAGCTACTTCGTGGCGGTTGGCGGCTCCGACACGAACGACGGGCACAGTCCACAGACCGCCTGGGCCACCCTGGCCAGGGCCTTCCAGGCCGCGCCAGCGGGAGCGGTGGTGCAGGTGGGGCCCGGGCGCTTTGCGGCCCCGCCCAATGGGACTGTGCGCACGCAGCCACTGAGCCTGGTCGCGCAGGACCCCGCCGTGGACGACAACCGCAACATCGTCAACGCGGGGCGGCACACCATCGTGGATAGTGGCGTGCTTGCCACTCCGAGCGGCTCGGGTCAGCCGAACGCGGGCGTGTGGCAGCCGGTGGCGCCCGACCCAGGCCATCCGAGCTACGTGGTCTGGAAATGGTCTAACAGCGGTCTGAACGGGGCCACACAGCTTGGCTTCGCGAGCACGCTCGCCGCGGCGCCGGCACGAGTGGCGAGCTGGAAAGCGGACAGCAGCCAACTGGCCACTCCGGCGGGCTGGGTGGACATGCTGTACAGGAATCTGACCTGGAATAGCGGCTTCTATACCGACCCGGCGCATCCGCAGGACGTTTACGTGCGATTGCCGGGCGACGCCAACCCCAATCAATTCTACGTGACGCTCGGCGGGAATCGCGAAGGTCTGGATGTGGATGGGCCGAACATCCGGGTCTCGGGCCTGGAGCTACGCGAATTCGACTATGGCGTCTCGCTGCTGCAGCATTCCAGCTTCGACGTGGTGGACCACAACCTGCTGGTGAGCAACTTCATCGGTGTGCGCCTCTACGGCGAACGCCCTGGCACCTATGGCCACGACCAGGTCGTGCAATACAACCGTTTCATCGACAGCAATCTGTGGACCGCTGATCATACCAACGCTCCGGCTATCCCGTGGGACTTTATCAAGGGCTATGTCAAGCAGGCCGACGGAACGTTCTACACTGCATCCGCCAAGGTGGGCGGCGCCGCTGAAACCGCCGCCGTGCTGAGCACCGGTGGCTCGCTGCGGTCGGTTATTCGCTTCAACAGCGTGGACGGACTGCACGATGGAATCAGCCAGTACAGCGACCGCTACGATCGATACTCCGGGCAGGACCTGGACGTCACGGGCAACCTCATCCAGCACCTGCAAGATGACGCTATAGAGCCTGGCGAGAACCAGATCAACATGCGCATCTGGAACAACCGCAGCGAATACACCGGCACCTGTATGTCGACCAACCCCGTTACGTACGGGCCGGTGTACTACGTGCGAAACATGTGCTGGCGGGTCGGTATCGATGGCCTGCAACGGGACCAGCAGGGCTGGACGCAGCCGGATGGCATCGGCTTCAAGTACTCGGGGGAGAGCACGCCTACCGCGCGCATCTACCTGCTCAACAACACCATCTGGACGGATTCAACGCTGGCCAGCGTGATGGGTGGCGGCGCTTACGGCGGTGGGGACTCCAACAATGAGGACTTTTACCTGCGCAACAATATCTTCGCCATGACCTCGTACGGTTTCGGCTGGCCAAAGGGCCACTGGAACGAGGACTACGATTACTTCTACTCGACGGACGCCAGTCACACCATGCAGTGGTATGGCGGGCCCAACGAGACGACGCTCAGGCAATACCAGTCCGATAGTGGCCAGGGTGCGCACAGCCAGGTCGGCGACACCTCGGGCGGCTTCCGCACCCCGCCACAGCTGACCGATCCGAGCCACGGTGACCTCACCCTGGCCGGTGGATCGCCCCAGGCAAACGCTGGCACCACGGTAGCAAACATCGCCGATCTGCCGGGCGTGAACTATCTCTGCGCCGCGCCCGACATGGGCGC
>CBJLVJ010000118.1:0-7494 GCA_966426465.1 uncultured bacterium
TCGGTCCGCTCGCAGATGGCCGTGTAGTCACGGAAGCGGGTGCTCTGGGCGACCAGGGCGCCGCTGTGCATACCAATCCACATGCAGTACGGTCCGCCCGCCTCGCGAGTGACTCGGTTGTTCAGCTCCCAGATCTCGACGCGCCGTGCGTAATTCCAGACAAGCCACTGGCGGTAGACCGGGTCGTCCCAGTCGCTCGCGCGGGGCAGGCTCAGGCCGGTGGCGTCCCGAAACCGCCGCGCGCAGTTGAGGCAGTGGCACATGCGTGTCCGTTCCAGGCCGCTCCAGCTGTTATCGGTGATGCCGTCAGGATGACTGCGTTCGACGATCTCACGCAGCACGTCTGGCAGGAACTCGTCGTAGTACGCACTGTTCACGCAGGCGATGAAGCGATCTTCGGCGCGGTACGGTCGGCCCTCGAGGTCGACGGTAAACCAGTCAGGATGCTCGACGAAGAACGCGGTACTGGCACGGTTCGAGTCCATGCGGGCCAGTACCGCCAGCCCCTGATCGCGCGCCGCCGCCACGATCGCGCCGTAGAAGTCACGGTCTCCTAGGGTGAGCGCCCGGTGGTGTAGCGGGTACCTGCTGGGGTAGTAGGCGACGATGCCACCAGCGTTGACGATCACGCCCTGGACGCGTGTGCGCCGCCAGTGCTCGCACCACCATGCCGCGTCATACCGGGCAGGGTCGACCTCGGTCAGGTTGGTCTGGCCCCAGCGGTAGACCCGCCGAAACCAGGGTGTCGGATCGCTGCTCACGGAAACAACAACGCGTCCGCTACAGCGTAGCGCAGCGCTTCAGGTGGTGCGCCGCGGCGCTGGGCCGCTTCAGTCAGAAGGTCGGATCAGGCCGAGCGCTGGGACTGCCAGGGGCGGCGGACGGCCTGGACCAGCTCGTCCAGGTCGAAAGGCTTGGCAAGCACGGTCACACCGTCGCCCAGGGGCAGGTCGTTCGACTGAAGCGCCCACTGGCGGGTAGTGGTCAGGATCAACCTGGCGCGTTCGGCTAACTCGGCAATGGTGTGCCGTTCGTCGGGGGACAGATCCGGCTGCGTGCTGCGCGACCACGGGTCGCTGACCACGACCGCGTCAGGGTGCTCGCGCAGGGCGGCGTTGATCTCCTCGAGCGACGCGCAGCTGATGACCTCGATGCCCTCGTCGCGGAAAACCTCGACCAGCAGCCAGGCCATGATCGGATCGTGCTCGCAAAGAAGCACTCGCGGCTGCGCGGTCACGGTAATCAAGTGCAGCGCATCGCCGCCGCGCGTACACGTAGAACTACGAATAAGTACGAACGTACTTCCACGTTCGGGGGGATGCTGGATGACTCGACTAGGGGATTACCAGTAGATGGCCCTCAATGTGGCCGCCGTTGGTGCCCTGAGCCGCCGAGTACACGCTGCAGGTATCGGCGCAGCGAATGCCGATGGTCGTGCCGTTGCCCTCGGTGCTGACCAGCAGATCGCCCGGCTGCACCCCGGCCGTCGCCAGCGCATCCGACGAGATTCGCAGCAGACTGTCCGTGCCCGGAAACGGATTGTTGGGCGTGCCGCGATCGGCCAGGTAGGCCACGCCGCCAGCGCCGAAGCCGGACGGCACGAACCCGGCGCTTTCCACGCCCGTGTCGCCACCCGTCGGCAGGTTGGGCACGGCGACCAGCGCAGCGTTGCCGTCAGGATCGATCGCCCACACCTGACCCGTGTTTTCGTCTGGCGCGATCAGCTCGCCGGCGAACTGACCGAAGCTGTCCGGGGCCACGGCGATGCCGCCCTCGACCTGGGGCGCCGAGGTCGTCAGCGTCGTGCTGCCACCCTGGCAGTCAACGGTGAAAACCGTTGTCTGGTTGCCGCCGTGCGTGCCCGTGACGAGCAGCCGATGCTCGAAGCGACCGGTCGTGTCCAGCGCGATGCCACCGAGCGTGTCCACCCCGCCCAGGCTGGCCAGCCGACTGGCGTGGCCGTTCGCGTCGACTCGGACGATGCCGGGCGGGGAGCTCAGGTCCAGGATGAGCAGGTCGTCGGCGGTCCAGCTGCACCCGGCGCTGTCGACCGCTAGCGGCTGGGCGACCACAAAGTAGGGCTCGGCATTCGGGTCGGCGCTGAAGCCGTCCGGACCGGCGGCGAAGGGACTCATCGCGCCGCTGCCCGACAACAGGTATAGGTGGCCAGCTGCCATCAGGACGAGCGTGTCGTCAGCGCGGGCGCCCACGTCGACCACGCCTGGCACGTGCTGCCATTGCTCCCAGGCCGCCTGGTCCGCCCAGACAGATGCACTCAGGCACGCCAGTGCCAACGCCAGAGCCGCGGACAGCGTGCGCAAGCGCATGCGGCGATTGTAGGCCTGCCTTCTCCGCCGGCGGTGGGGTGTCACACTCTCCAAAACCCGTCCATCAGGCCCTTGCGGAGCCGCGGTTCAGCCTTGCTAGACTGGTGGGACCCGCGCGACCCCGGCGCATGTGAGACGCGGTCCAGCAGTTGGACGGGGGGACCTCCAAGCGCGGATCATTCACCTTTCACTACCTTTGACCGTGGTACTCCTGTGCCCGCGGTCATGACCAGTTAGTTGAGCATGCGCATATGCGGGACGAGGACGATGACGTATTCAGCGCTGCCTTCGCCGACCACAAACGCCTTGCGGCGGAGCGGTTTCGGCGGATCTGGCAGCTCGTCGAGGACATTGCCTCGCAACCAGGCAAGAGCCGCAAGGAGCTCGCCAACCAGTTCTCGCTCAGCGAGCGCCAGGTCCAGGCCGACCTGAACGTCATTCGCCGCGAGATGAACCTGCCGCTGGTGCGACGGCAGGGCTACCGCTTCGTGCTCGATGCCCATGACGCCGGGCCGCAGTTTTCGCTGGCCGAGGCCCAGTTGCTGCTGATGTTGTTGCGGCGGGCGGCGCACGACCCCAGCCTGCCGGTAGATCGGCTGCGCTCGCTGATGGTCAAACTGCCCTACCTGTTTCCGCTGCACCTGCGGCCGCTGGTGGCCAAGACGCTGGAGGCGGCCGGCGCGTCGGAGCGAGGCACGCGCCAGCAGGAGATCTTCGCGGCGCTGGCGGAGGCCGTGCTGCGCAAGAGTTACGTAAAGCTGCATTATCCCGCGGGCGACCCCGTCTCCGCCATTCAGGAACCCATCGTGCAACCCGAGGTACTCTTCCCCTATTGCAAGTCGTGGCACGTTATCGGCATGTGCCGCCAGCGCGACCGCATGATGGTGTTCGACCTGGACACGGTCGTCGCCGTCACCACCGCCGCTGGCGGCTAGTCGTACTTCTTCTCGCCTTCGCGCTCGCCGCGGTGACTCCCGCGCGGGCCCAGGAGGATGTCCCGCTGCCGGGCAGCGTGCCCGTCCGCCTGGACATCCCCAGCATCGGCACATCCGCGCCGGTGGTGCCGCTGGGCGAAGAGGACGACGGCACGATGGCCGCGCCCGACGACCCCGACACCGTGGGCTGGTACCAGCTCGGCGTGGGCGTCGGCACGCCGGGCAATGCCTTGCTCGACGGACACGTCGATTGGGGTGGACGACTGCGCGTGTTCGGCCTGCTCAGGCAGCTGCAGCCGGGCGACACGTTTCAGATCACCGATGCCAGCGGCAACGTGCTGAGCTATAGCGTCAGCTGGACGCGTCTGTACGAGGCCGACAACGCGCCGCTGGACGAGATCTTCCAGCAGACCCCCGACGAAGAGGTCACCCTGATCACCTGCGGCGGCGCCTTCGATCCGGCGGCGCACATGTACGTCAGCCGCTGGGTGGTCCGCGGCGTACGCGTGCTCACCTGAGACTGATCGCCGACAAGCCGCCGAGCAACGCGCCCACGAACACCTCGAACGGGGTATGCCCGATCAGCTCGCGCAGGCGCTCCTCGTTGAAGTGCTGCGCCTCGATCATCTCCGTCAGCATGCGATTCAGGACGCGCGCCTGCAGGCTGACCGCGCGCCGCACGCCCGCGGCGTCGTACATCACCACGGCGGCAAAAATCGCTGCCAGGGCAAACGGCACGGAGCTGAGACCGGTATCCACGCCGACGCGCGCGGCCAGGGCGACGACGACCGCCGAGTGCGAGCTCGGCATCCCGCCGGCGGTCACGAAGTAGCGCAGGTTCACCCGCCGGCTGTGCACGTAGTGGATCAGCGGCTTGGAGAACTGGGCCACCAGCCAGGCGATGACGCAGGTCTGCAGAACGTCGTTGCCGATGAGGGCGTCCACGGGTGGGCGCCGGAGGACTCAGGTGTCGGTTGTCGCGCCCGACACAGGCGAAGCCGCCTCCGCCGCCAGACGCGTGACGCGCAGCTCCGCTTCGTCGACGATGCGTTCGCAGACCTGGGCTAGCTCGGTGCCCCGCTCGAACAACTGAATCGCGCGCTCGAGCTCCAGGCCGCCATCCTCGAGTTGTTCGACTATCTGCTGCAGCTCGCGGAAGGCCACCTCGAAACTGCGCCCCGACTCAGGATTCGGGCTCAATGGCTTCAACCGTACTGGTCAGTCGGCCATGGTGCAACTGAATACGCACGTTCGCGCCCGGTGCGACGGCCCGCGCGTCGTGCAGGATGCGCCCGTCCGACTCGACAATGGCGTACCCGCGCGACAGCGTCGCCGCCGGACTGAGCGCCTTCAGGCGCCGCTTCAGGTCCATCACCGCGCGCCGCCGCTGGCTGACATTTTGGTTGAACGCCTGAGCAGCCCGCCGGCTGAGCGCGCGGACGTCGCTGCGCAGGCTGGCCACGTCAGGCGCGAGCAGCTCCGCGGCGGCTGAGGGCGTCGAGGCCCGCATGTCCGCCACCAGGTCGGACAGGGTGAGATTGGTCTCGTGGCCGACCGCAGACACGACCGGCACCGGGCTGGCGAAGATCGCTCGAGCCAGCCGTTCGTCGTTGAACGCCGCCAGGTCATCATCGGAGCCGCCGCCGCGCGCCACGACGATTACGTCGATGCCTCGTCCGTCGCGCTGCCAGCGGCCGAGGCGCCCAACCGCCTGGGCCATGGCCGCCGCGGCCCCCGGGCCCTGGACGGGGGCTGGCAGAAAGACCACTTCGGCAAGTGGAAAGCGCCGCTCGAGCACACTCAGCAGTTCGTGGATGACTGCGCCGCGCTCCGAAGAAACGATGCCGATGCGGCGCGGCAGGCGGGGCAGCGCGCGTTTGCGGCTCGGCTCGAACAGACCCTCGGACTCGAGCTGGCGGTACAGCCGCTCGCTCTGCATCTGGGCCAGACCGACGCCCTCGGGAAATAGCAGGTCGGCCACGAGCTCGCAGCTGCCCTGGCGCTCGTACAGTCGCACCACCCCGTGGGCGACCACGGCCAGGCCGTTGGCGGGCACGATCGGCGAGTTGAATGCGCTGCCCCGAAACAGCACGCACCGTAGCTGAGCGTCCTCGTCCTTCAGCGAGAAGTAGTGGTGACCGGCGCCCGACCGACTCACGTTGACAATGTCGCCGCGCAGCCAGACGTCGTTCAGGACCGGGTCGGCTTCGAGGAGACCGCCCACGTGCAGTGCAAGCTCGCCGACAGAATAGACGTGGGTCGAGCGCTGGAACGGCGAGAAGCGGAGCAGCGGCTCAGGGCGCATCGCCCCGCCGCAAGATGAGCAAGGGCTGGCCGTACTCGACCGGGCTGCCATCCTGGACGAGCAGGTCTTCGACGGTCCCGCTCTGAGGAGCGTCGACGCTGGTCGGCATGCCGAGCGCCTCGATGGCGCCGATGGATTGGCCGGCCTCGAGCGTGTCGCCGCTGGCGACCGACGGTCGGAAGATGCCCACCAGAGGCGAGGCAATAGCGAGCGAGTGCGGCTCACGCGGCTCCTCGGCGGTCACCGCACGAACGCCAGCCGGGGCGGGCGCGCGCCGCACCGTCAGGCGGGTCGACCCGACCGTGACGTCGAGCTCGGTCACATCCGTGGCGCCGACCAGGCCCAGCAAATCCGACAGCTCGTCGGCGCTGATGCCGGCGCGCTCACGCAACGGGTCGGCTGGGCCCGAGCTCACACACGCTCGATGTACGAGCCGTCACGTGTATCGACGCGGATCTTGTCGCCGGTGTTGACGAACAAGGGGACGTTGATGGTCATGCCCGTCTCGAGCTGGGCGGGTTTGTTGCCGCCCGTGGCGGTGTCACCCTTGAAGCCCGGCTCGGTGTGCGTCACTTCGAGCACCACATTCAGTGGCAGGTCGACGCCCACCGGCTCGTCCTCGTACATCAGCACCTCGAGCTCCATACCGTCTTTGAGGTAGTTCACGGCGTCGCCCAGCTGCGCCGCCGACAGCGGAAACTGCTCGTAGGTGTCCTTGTCCATCACGTAGTGCAGGTCGCCTTCGGAGTACAGGTACTGCACGTTGCGCTGGTCGAGCCGAACGCGCGGCCACTTGCTGCCGGCCTGCGCCGTGGTGTCGAAGATCGCGCCGGTGCGGATGTTCTTGACTTTCAGGCGTACCTGGGCGCTACCGCGTCCGATCTTCTGGTGCTCGTAGGACATGATCTGGACGATCTGCCCGTCCAGCTCCATCATCGCCCCCCGCTTCAAGTCGCTGGTCGAAATCACGACTGTGTGGCTCCTCCGGCAAAGATTGAAGTCGCGGCGCCCACGACGAGATCCTTCGGCGAATGGCAGAGCACACGCGCGCCGTCCTGTTCGAGCACGACCAGGTCCTCGATCCGCACGCCACCCCAGCCGGGCAGGTACACGCCGGGCTCGACCGAGAAGACCATGCCCGGCCGCAGCACGTCGTCTCCGCGCGACTGCGACAGCGACGGCGGCTCGTGTACCTCGAGGCCGATGCCGTGCCCCAGACCGTGCAGGAAGGCTTCGCCATAGCCGGCACGGGCGATCACGTCGCGAGCGAGTGCGTCGCCCTGCCGCCCGGTCATGCCGGGCCGCAGCTCGCGCTCGGCGTGTTGCTGGGCTTCGAGAACGAGGGCGTGTAGCTCGACCAGGCGCGCATCGCGCGGCTGCCCCAGACACACCGTGCGGGTCATGTCTGAGCAGTAACCACTCGCTCGAGCGCCGATGTCGATCTTGATCACCTCACCCTGTTGGATGCGGCGATCGGACGGGACCGCGTGCGGCACGCTCGCATTCGGTCCGCTGGCAACAATGGACGGAAAGCTCGACCCGTCGGCGTGTTCGATCAGGTACAGCTCGACCATACGCGCTACCTGGCGCTCGGTCAGCCCCGGCTCGAGTCGCTCCAGGATGTGCGCCAGGCAGCGGTCCAGCACGTCGACGGCATCCTGTAGAGCGCCAAGCTCCTGCGCGTCCTTGACGATGCGCAGCCGATCAACGATGTCGGCAACAGGCACGAGCTCGGCCGAGTCGGCCAGGTTTCGCCGAATGTCCTGGAAGATCGCGTAGGGCAGGTGGATCGATTCGAAGCCGAGGCGCCGCACGGCCAGCCTGGAGGCAACCTCGGCCACCGCTTGCGGGCCGCGGCCGCTCGACGAGTACGTCACGACCTCGAACTCTGCGGCTTCGCGCTCGGCCTGCTCGGTCGTGCGCGGGT
>CBJLVJ010000119.1:0-7459 GCA_966426465.1 uncultured bacterium
TAACCACGGCCACGTCGGCCGGCTCGGCGGCGAGCGGACCGATCACCGGCTGCGGCGGATAGGCCAGTACGTGCTTCACCGGCCGGTCCTGCTCGAGCACCTGGGAGACGTCCATCTCTCCGTTCGACGAGGTCTTGGTAAGGTCATCGGCCGGACCGCCAATCGGGTCGAACACGCTCTGGGTCGAGTCCAGGTCGCCAAATCGGTCGGGCCAACCGTGGAAGTCAGGCGAGCCGTCCGGATTCTGCGAGGCCAGCTCGAGCCGGTCGGGCGCGCCGTTTGTCGGACGCGCGCCGCGCTCGTCCTCGCCGTTGACCGTCACGAACAAACCGCCGTGGAGCGGATGGTCGCTGGGCGCGAAGCGCAGCCCGTACGGGTTGCGGTAGCCCCATGAGAACGGCTCGACGGATGCCGGCATGTTCGACGCATCGACGCGCGCGCGCAGAATGGCGCCGGTACACGCGTGCATGCCGTTGCCCGCGTCCTCGAACGCCCTGACCGTCGCACCGGGTCGAGCCACGCCGTGGCTCGAGAAGCCACTGGTCATGTGGCCGTCGCCCGACGACCACACGTTGTCGCTCAGCACGACGTCCTGGCAGGCGATGTCGTGCTGGTTGCCACCCGCGCCGTTGTCGTGGCCAGTGACGCCAGAGTTGGTTGCCGAACCCTGCGCCCAGTACAGCCACTTGTCCTGCACGATGATGTTCTCGGTCGGGTGGTCGCCGGTTGGCAGGTTCGGAATCAGCGCCTGGACCGCGCCCGAGTTCGGATCCACCTGGACGATACGCGACGTGTTGTTGCCCACGCCTGGCGCACCACGCGCACCCTGGTTCGAGTCGCTGGCGAACAGCCGACCACCGCTCAGACCATTCTCAAACGCCAGGCCAATGGCGGGACCGTCCGGCTGGAAGCCGCTGCCGTCCGAGGCGGGTTTGCCCATTGGCCCGCCCGCGACCTTGCCGTTCATATCGAGCATCAGCAGGTCCGGCGTGAATGGATTGGTCTTGTCGAACTTGTTCATGCTGGGGACGCCTTCATTGCTGTTACAGCGGCCGGGCAGACCAGTGCCAGACTCGATGACAAAGACCTGGAAGTTGTCCTTCGAACCGGTGAACGCAATCCCCGTCGGGAAATTCAGATCGCGGGCGAACACAGAGACGCTGTAGCCCTCGGGCACGGCGATGTCTTCACCATTGCCAGGGTTGTACGTCACGCCCTCTCCCTCGCACACCGGGCTGCCAACCGTATTCGAGGATTGTGCGCCAGTGTTCGTGGGCAGGAGGCCCATCATCAGCGCTGCAAACGCCACCACGCTTGCCGCGCGCCGTCTACGATCGCGCATGTCTATCCCCTTTCCTACCTTGCCAATCCACCTGCTGCCTCAGGGTGGACCGCGCGCATGGTAGGACCGCGTGTTTGAAAGCGTCTAGCCCTCACGGGTGCCGGCGAAGCTACACTGAGCGGCTCGCACGTACATACCAGGGGATATGAAGCTTCGCGCGCTGGCTACCGCTCTTGCTGGCGCCGCCATCGGGCTGGCGCCACTCTGGTGGCACGTCGACGTCGTGAATCCCGGTGTCGACAACATCATCGCCGTGTTCCGCGAAGTTGCTGTTTATCCGACCGACGTTTGCCTCACCGGGTTGGCCGTCATCGGCATCCTCAGACCTGCTCCGCTGGACGTCCGGACGCGCTGGATCGCAACAGGGCTGGTGCTACTGGCGAGCGTCGCCCTGATCGGCGGCCTGCGGTCCCGCGAGCCGATCCTGAGCGCGGCACTGGCCGGCCACCTTGCTTTGCTTGCATTGGCGTGGTTGGGTGTGCGCTCAGGCAAGGTCTCGCGGCGCGCGCTGGTGCTGGCGCTGGTCGCGGCCGCGGCTGTCCAGTCCCTGCTGGCGGTTGGGCAGGTCACGCTCCAGCAGACGCTCGTCCCGTCGGAGCTGCGTCTGCCCTGGCTGCCTTCGGATGCGTCCGAAGGCGGCACACCGGTGGTCTTGAGTCCGGCTGGCGATCGCCTCCTGCGTGGCTTCGGGACGTTTCCCCATCCCAACATTCTGGGCGGCTATCTGGCGCTCGCGCTGGTGTGCCTGCCCGTCCTGACGCAGCGCTGGCCGCGCCTTGCGGTGCTGTGGTGGCTGCTAGGCGTGGTCGTTGTGGCCGGCCTGCTGGCCAGTTTCTCCCGGGCGGCATGGCTGGCTGCCTTGGCTGGACTAGGAATCTGGTGGTGGACCAGCCACCGGCGCGGGCGCGCAAGTTGGAGTCTGCTGGGGCTGGTACCCGTCACCGTGGCGGTGGTCGCCCTGTCGCCGCTGGCGCCGACGGTGGCGACACGCCTGTTCCCCTTTGGTCCGGATACCAATGCGCTGGAGCGTGGCTCGCTCGAGAATCGACTGGCGCTCGACCGAAGCGCGGTTTCGGAAGGGCTCGACCACTTGCCGCTCGGGGTTGGCGGGGGCAACTACGGCGCGGTCGCGGTCGCCGAGGGTTACCAGGAAGGTTGGGGCGAGCCGGCGCCGAACCTGGCTTTGCTGATCGCTACCGAGCTCGGTTTACCAGGTCTGCTGGCAACGGCGATGGTCGTCTACGGCGCGCTTCGCGTCATTGGCGACGACGGACACCTCGACGTCGCAGCCGCCGCCGCGGGCGTGGCACTGGTCCTGTTGGCCATGGTCGACCACTACCTGTGGACGATGCCCCTTGGCCGCGCCATCACCTGGGCTGGCCTGGCCCTGCTCGCCACCACGCCTTACCCGCTTTCAAACAAGGAGAGCGCGCCGTAGCTGATCGACAGGAGGATGAGCAAGCGCGACAAATCGGTACCGGTGGGCGAGCGCACCTGCGCGGTGCTGGTGGGAATGCGACCCTCGAGGCCGACGAACAGGATGGCCAGGCTCAGGCCGCTGAAGGCCATCCAGCGCTCAAGCGCACGTTTGTCGTTGACAAACGCTGGCGAGTGGCGCGGATCGGAGGCGTCCACCGCGTTCACGGTCGTCGGCGACAACTGAGCACGCCGAAACTCAGCCAGGATGCTGGGAACGAAGTGGGCAATGCCACCGCCGGCGAGCGCTAGCTGGGCGGGCCCGGTCTCCTCGATGCGCGTCATGTCGTTGTTGATGGCCACGACGTTCACCACGCCCAGCAGCGCAAGCGCCGCGCCGACCAGCATGAGCATGCGCGAGCGTCGCACCCGTTCGCGCTGGACGACCGCCGCGTGATAGGTGCCGTTCGCGCGGGCCGGCCCAGACGCTTGCATGCCTCCAGCCGGATCTTAATCGTTGGGAGTGTTACCGTGGCACACATTGCCCATGCCTGCCCAAGCTGATGCTCTGAACATGCGGCTGGTCGGCCAGACCGACCTCGACGGCCACGGCGACTGCATGCACGTGAACCTGAAGGACGGCTTCGCATTCATCGGCCACATGGGCGAGAGTCGTGTCGGCACGTCGGTGGTGGACGTCTCCGATCCGTCCCGGCCGCGCGTCGTTACACAGCTCGAGACCCCGCCAGGAACACATTCGCACAAGGTCCAGGTGGTCGAGGACGTGCTGCTGGTCAACTACGAGCGCAGTCCGTTCGAGCCGAACGCAACGATCTGGCAGGGCGGGCTCAAGGTATTTGACGTAGCCCGACCTGCGCAGCCGCGCGAGATCGCCTTCCTGCGGATGCCCGGCAAGGGCGTGCACCGAATGACCTACTGGGAGCCGCCATTCGCGTACATGAGTGGCAGCGACGAGGGCTTCATCGACCAGTTTCTGGTTATTGTCGACCTGTCCGAGCCCGCGCGGCCGTGTGAGGTCGGCCGCTGGTGGCTGCCCGGCCAGCACACGGGCGGTGGCGAGACGCCCACGTGGACCCCGACGCAATCGCACGGCGGCGCGCCAGGCGGGAAACGTAAGGCGCTGCACCATCCGTTGATTCGAGGCGACCGGGCCTACTGCGGCTGGTGGGACGCTGGCCTGGTGATTCTGGATATCGCCGACAAGCGCAGGCCGAGGCTGGTGAGCCAGCTCGAGTTCGGCGCCGACGTCAGCACCGCCACGCACACCGCGTTACCGGTGCCTGGACGTGAGGTGCTGGTCGTCACCGACGAGCAGCTTGCCACCGACTGCAAGGGCATGCAGACCCGCGTGCGCGTGGTCGATATCAGCGACGAGCGCCAGCCGGCGGTCATCTCGGAGTTTCCCGTGCCTGAGGGCGACTTCTGCTCGCGTGGAGGGCGGTTTGGGCCGCACAACCTGCACGAGATGCGGCCTGGCAGCCTGGTCGATGCGAACACGATCTACGTCACGTGGTTCAACGCCGGTCTGCGGGTGGTCGACATTGCCGATGCGGCAAGGCCACGCGAGGTCGCCTACTACGTGCCTGAGGCGCCGCCAGGTCGCCCGAGCATCCAGTTCAACGACGTGCTGGTGGCCGCCGACGGTCTGGTCTACGTCACGGATCGATTCACGGGCGGGCTGTACATCCTCGAGCGCACCGGCTAAGCGGGCAGGGTCAGCTGAACCGCGCCGGTGGCCGGCTCGAGCTTGCCCGCACGCAGGCCGATCAGGCGTATGGGCCGTCGCGTCCACGCCTTGCGGACCAGCGCCGCTGCCCCGGCGGCCAGCACGTCCGCCTCGTCGGTCGGGCTGCCCAGGCGCTGCTGGCGGGTGATCGTCTCCCAGGTGACGCCGTAGCGCAGCTTGATCGCAACCTCGCTGGCCAGCAAACCTTCCTGGCGGAGGCGCTGCGAGACTTCTCTGGCCTGCCCCTGCAGACGGCGCCAGATCTCCGCGCGATCGACGGTGTCGCGAGCGAAGGTGTGCTCGGCTGAAACGCTCTTGTAGGTGTGCTCGCCGATCAGGCTCGAGTCGTCCTCGCCGCGGCTGGCACGGTGCAGATAGCGCCCGTAGGCGCCGCCAAACTGGTCGATCAGCCACTCCATCGGGCGTTCCGCCAGTTGGCCAATGCTGGTGATGCCGAATCCGCGTAGTCGGGCTTCGGACTTCGGCCCGATGCCGACCAGCGCTCGCACGGACAACGGGGCGAGAAACCTGGCGGACTCGCCAGGCTGCACGATGCAGACGTGATCGTCCGACGTCTTGGCCGCCTCCGAGGCCATTTTGGCCACAAGCAAAGCGGGCGCCACACCGAAGGACACCGACAGGCCGATGTCGTTCAGGACGCGTTGCCGCAAGGTGACGACTGGCTCGCGGGCGAAGCCGCGGTGGCGCCAGTCCAGGGCCGCTTCATCGATCGAGCGCTGCTCGAGCAGCGGCGTCTCGGTGCGCAGCAGGTCCATCAGCCGTCGCGAATACTGGCTGTACAGGTCGTGGCGCGGCGGCACGAACACGACGTCGACACCGCGTTCGCGCGCCAGGCGCGCAGCCATGGCCGTGCTCATACCGCTGGTAATGCCCAGCGAGCGCGCCACCCCGTTGGCCGTGGTGACCACCGCCCGCGGGTAGTCCCGCGGATCGACGCTGATGATCACCGCGCGCGCATCATCCGCCAGCCCGGGCGTCTCGAGCGCCTCGACCGAGAAATACATCTTGTCGACGTCGCAGTGCAGGTATACGCGCTCGGCGCCGTCCTCGATCATGCCCGGCAAGGGTACCCTTGGCGCGATGGCAGCTGAGTTGCTGAACAATGTCGAGTTCCGGCTGGTCGGCCCGTTTCGGGGTGGACGCGTTGGCGCAGTGACGGGCGATCCGAGCGACGCCCGGGTGTTCTACTTCGGATCGACCGGCGGCGGCGTGTGGAAAACCACCGACGGTGGCGTGTACTGGCAGAACGTGTCCGACGGGTTTTTCCAACGCGCGTCGGTGGGTGCCATCGCCTGCGCCACGGCCGATCCCAACGTGCTGTACGTGGGCATGGGCGAAAGCTGCATTCGTGGCAACGTGTCGCACGGCGACGGCGTGTACCGCTCCACCGACGGTGGCAAGACGTGGTCGCACCTGGGGCTCTCAGACACGCGGCACATCGCCAAGGTTCGCGTTCACCCCCGCGACCCGAACCTGGTCTACGTGGCCGCCCTCGGCCACGCGCACGGGCCCAACGCTGAGCGTGGCATCTTCCGCTCGCGGGATGGCGGCAACACCTGGGAGCACGTGTTGTTCAGGAGCCAGGACGCGGGCGCAAGCGATCTGAGCATGGACCCTCACAATCCGCGCGTGCTGTACGCCTCATTCTGGGAGGCCAGGCGGTTGCCGTGGGGCCTGACCAGCGGCGGACCCGGCAGCGGGCTGTTCAAGTCAACCGACGGTGGAGATACCTGGACCGAGATCTCGCGCAACAAGAACCTGCCCAAGGGCGTGCTCGGCAAGATCGGCGTCTGGGCGTCAGGCGCGCAGCCGGACCGGGTGTTTGCCATCGTCGAGGCGGAGGACGGAGCGGTCTTCCGGTCGGACGACGGCGGCCAGACGTGGGACCGGCTGTCGGAGGACCGCAACCTTCGTCAGCGCGCGTGGTACTACCAGCACATCATCGCGGACCCGCGCGACCCCGAAACCGTCTGGGTGATGAACGTCGACACCTGGCGATCCAACGATGGCGGCCAGACGTTCACCGAATTCGCCATTCCGCACGGCGACAATCACGACCTGTGGATCGATCCGGCCAATCCACAGCGCATGATTGAAGGTAATGACGGTGGCGCATGCGTCACCTACAACGCCGGGGCGACGTGGTCGTCATTGTACAACCAGCCAACGGCTGAGCTGTACCACGTCACCACCGATACGCGCACGCCATACCGCCTGCACGGAGCCCAGCAGGACAACACCACCATCTCGGTCCCGAGCCGCTCAGCGCTGGTCGCCATCACCAATCTGGAGAACTGGGAAATCGGCGGAGGCGAGAGCGGCTACGTCGCGGTCCGGCCGGACAACCCGGACGTCATCTTTGCCGGTAGCTACCTTGGCTACATGACGCGCTACGACCATCGAACCGGCCAATCGCGGGACATCGAAGTCTGGCCGGAGGACGTCATGGGCGGCGGGGCCAAGGAAGCGAAGTATCGCTTCCAGTGGACCTTTCCGATCGTACTTTCGCCGCACGATCCGACTGTGCTGTACGCCACCGGCAATCACGTCTTCCGCTCGAACGACGAAGGCATCACGTGGCAACCGATCAGTCCGGACCTCACCCGCAACGATCCCACGAAATTCGAGTCGTCAGGTGGACCGATCACCGGCGACAATACGGGCGCCGAGTACTACTGCACCATTTTCGCTTTCGCCGAATCGTCGCTGGAACGTGGCCTGCTGTGGGCCGGCTCCGACGATGGACTCGTCCACGTTTCGCGCGACAATGGCGCCTCGTGGCAAAACGTCACTCCTCCGGGGCTACCGGAGTGGTCGCTCGTCAGCATCCTCGAACCCTCGCGCCACGATCCGGCGACTGCCTACCTGGCCGCCACGCGCTACAAACTGGATGACTTCACGCCGTACCTGTTCAAGACCAACGATTACGGCTC
>CBJLVJ010000120.1:0-7449 GCA_966426465.1 uncultured bacterium
AGAGGCCGCACCGGCCAGCACCGCGGCAGCTCCTGCGCCTGCCGCGGCTCCGGCTCCGGCGCCTGCGGCAACTACGGCGCCTGCGGCCGCTGCAGCGCCGACGGCAGCTACGGCGACTCCGGCCGAGGCTGCGCCGGCCAGCGCACCGCTGTCAGCTCCAACCCCCGCCAGCGCCGAGCCGGCGCCGCCACCCGAGGGCACCGCCAATGGCTGAGTCGAGCACGCTCCGCCTGGAGCTGGTCCGATCGCCCATCGGCGGGACCGAGCGACAGCGGGCCACCGTCAAAGCGCTCGGGCTGCGCAAGCTCCACCAGGTGGTCGAGCAGCCGGATTCGCCGGTCACGCGCGGCATGATTCAGAAGGTGGCTCATCTCGTGCGGATCGTGGAGGACTGAATCGATGCGCATCAACGATCTCCAGCCGCCGAGCGGCTCGACGCGCGAACGCATCCGTATCGGTCGCGGCCACGGCAGCGGCAAGGTCAAGACCGGCGGCAAAGGCACCAAAGGTCAGAAGGCGCGCACCGGCGGGGGTGTCCCGCCGTACTTTGAAGGCGGTCAGCTGCCGCTGATCCGCAAGCTGCCATATCGACGCGGCTTCCGCAACCCGTTCCGCGTCGACTTCCGCGAAGTCAACGTGCGCGACCTGGCCGAGTTTCCGGCCGGCAGCACGGTCGGGCCTGACGAGTTCGAGATCGCGGGTGTGCTGCGCGGCAAGACGGGCCCGGTCAAGGTGCTGGGTCAGGGCGACCTGTCGGTGGGCCTGACCGTGCGCGCCCACAAGTTCTCGGCCGGCGCGCGTCAGAAGATTGAATCCGCCGGCGGCAGCGTCGAGGTGATCGACGGCGCGGTCGCCGAAACCCACGAAACCGACGAAACCATCGAAACTGCCGAGTAACGCCCATGATGAACGCCCCGCTCCTCAATGCCGCCGTCGACGCCTTCAAGATTCCGGACCTGCGCCGCAAGCTGCTCTTCACACTGGGCATGCTGGTGGCGTTTCGGTTCATCGCCCACATCCCCGTGCCGGGCGCCGACGTGGCGGCTCTGCAGCGCGTTTTCGAGACCAACCAGCTGGCCGGTTTCTTCGACCTGTTCTCGGGCGGCGCGCTGAGCAGCCTGTCGGTCGCTGCGCTGGGCGTGTATCCCTACATCACCGCGCAGATCATCATGCAGATCATGCAGCCGGCCATCCCCAAGCTGCAGGAGATCGCCAAAGAAGGCGAGAGCGGTCGACAGAAGATCAACCAGTGGACGCACTGGCTGACCGTGCCGCTGGCGATGTTCCAGGCGTTCGGCACGCCGAACCTGATCAACTTCAGCACCGGCAGCACCACACCGATCATCAAGAACTTCGGCTTCGACGTCGATCCGCTCGGCACGCTGGCGATCATCATCTCGATGACCGCCGGAACGATGCTGCTGGTGTGGATGGGCGAGCTGATCACGCAGTACGGCGTCGGTCAGGGCGTCTCGATCATCATCTTCGGCGGCATCATGGCGCGTCTGCCGTTCCAGGTGTTCCAGGGCTTCGCCGCCGGCGCCGACTTCGGGGCGCTGATCGTTTTCGGCGTACTGGCGATCTTTACCGTGGTCGCGATCATCTTCGTCTATGAAGGCCAGCGACGGATCCCCGTACAGATCTCCAAGCAAATTCGCGGCAACCGCGTCTATGGCGGCGGCACCACGCACATTCCGCTCAAGGTCAATTCGGCGGGCATGATCCCGCTGATTTTCGCCTCGAGCATGCTGATTCTGCCGTGGACGATCTCGAGCTACTTCGTCAACAACGACAACCAGATTGTCTCGACGGTGGCCACGACCATCTACAACACCTTCAACGCGGGCAGCAGTCCGGTGTACTGGCTGCTGTACTTCGTCATGGTCGTCGCTTTCACGTTCTTCTACGCGCTGGTCATTTTCCAGCAGCAGAACATCGCCGAAAACCTGCAGCGCCAGAACGGCTTTATTCCTGGTATCCGGCCTGGCCGACCGACCCACCAGTACCTGTCCGCCGTGTTGATCCGCATCACCGTGGCGGGCGCGCTGTTCCTGGGCATCGTGGCCGTGCTGCCGTACATCGTGAAATCCGCGACTGGCTTCCAGACGCTGACCATCTCGAGCACGGCCGTGCTGATCGTCGTCGGCGTGGCGCTCGATACGATGCGCCAGCTCGAGGCGCAGCTCATCATGCGCAACTACCGGGGCTTCATTGGCCGCTAACGCACTGGACCTGGTGCTGCTCGGCCCGGTGGGGGCCGGCAAAGGAACTCAAGCCCGGCGAATATCGGACCAACACGGTGTACCCCACGTCGCCTCTGGCGACCTGCTGCGGTCGCACGTCGCCAGAGGCACCGACCTTGGGCGCCAGGCCAAGACGTACATGGACCGCGGCGCCCTTGTGCCGGACGACCTCGTCATCTCCATGATCGTCGACCGCATGCGCCAGCCTGACGCGCATCGCGGCGTGCTGCTGGACGGTTTCCCGCGCACGCTGGCGCAGGCGCGGGCGCTGGACAAGGAGCTCGAGCTCGAAGGGCGGCGGCTTCGGGTTGCGCTGTACCTGCAGGTGCCATTCGAGACGCTGATCGAGCGCGCGGCCGGACGCTGGACGTGCCGCACGTGCCAGGCGACCTACAACTACCGAGTCAATCCGCCGCGCAAAGCTGGCGTCTGCGACATCGACGGAGGCGAGCTCTACCAGCGTGAGGATGACCGCCTGGAGGTGGTCTCGGAACGCATCAGGGTGTACCTGGCGGACACCGTGCCGGTGGTGGAGTACTACCGCGAACGCGGCATTTTGCGTGAGATCGACGGCACGCGCGACATCGAGTCGGTGGCCACGGAGATTGAACGGCAGGTCGAGGCGGCGGTGTGGTAAAGTGAACAGGTTTGCCGCCTTCGGGCGGTTGGTTGCGCTGTGCACATGATCGCGCCGCGCCTACATTGGATTGACGCATGAAAATTCGCACATCAGTTAAGCCGCGCTGCGAACGGTGCAAGATCATCCGTCGCAATGGCGCGGTGATGATCATTTGTTCAAATCCCAAGCACAAGCAGAAGCAGGGCTAAGGAGTCCGAGAAGACGTGGCACGTATTGCCGGCGTAGATATCCCTCGAGATAAACATATCTGGGTCTCGTTGACGTACATCTACGGGATCGGTCCCACGACGGCATACAAGATCCTGTCGCGGACCACCATCCCACCCGATCGGCGCACGCGCGACCTGAGCGAAGACGAGGTCAGTCGCCTGCGCGAAATCGTCGACCGCGAGTACACCGTGGAAGGCGATCTCCGCCGCGAGGTCAACCTCAACATCAAGCGGCTGATGGAGATCAACTGCTATCGCGGTGTGCGCCACCGCCGCGGCCTGCCCGTGCACGGACAGCGCACGCGCACCAACGCACGCACCCGCAAGGGACCGCGCAAGACCGTGGCCGGCCGCAAGAAGGCCAGCGCGAAGAAGTAAGCCGGTATGGCCGAACCACGAACTGCCCCCACCAGCGGCTTGCCGCTGGATCAAATGGCGTCTGCGCCGAGGGCCGTCTAAGCCATGGCCGAACGACGTACTGCCCGAGGCGCGGCGGCGGCGCGTGTGCGCCGGCGCGAGCGCAAAAACGTGCCACGCGGCAATGCCTACATCCAGTCGAGCTTCAACAACACCATCGTGACCATCACCGATCCGGACGGCAACGTGCTGACCTGGGGCTCGTCGGGCGCGGCGGGCTTCAAGGGCTCGCGCAAGAGCACGCCCTACGCGGCTGGTCTGGCTGCCGACTCGGCCGCGCGCAAGGCGATGGAGCACGGCATGCGCCAGGTCAGCGTGTTCGTGCGGGGCCCGGGCGCCGGCCGCGAGGCGGCCATTCGCTCGCTGCAGGCAGCGGGCCTGGAGGTCACCGCCATCGTCGACCGGACGCCGATCCCACACAACGGCTGTCGCCCGCCCAAGAAGAGGCGCGTCTGATGGCTCGCTACACCGGACCCGTGTGTCGGCTGTGCCGCCGCCAGGGCATGAAGCTGTTCTTGAAGGGCGAGCGCTGCTTCACGCCCAAGTGCGCCGTCGAGCGCAGGCCGACGCCGCCCGGCGCCTCGCCCAGCGATCGGCGCCGTCGCAAGGAAAGCGAGTTCAGCCTGCAGCTCAAAGAAAAGCAGAAGGCGCGCAACATCTACGGCATCCTGGAGCGGCAGTTCCACCAGCACTTCGAGACGGCCGAGCGCCAGCCCGGCGTGACGGGCGAAAATCTCCTGCGCGTGCTCGAGATGCGGCTCGACAACGTGGTCTATCGCCTCGGCTTTGCCGACTCACGCAGGCAGGCGCGCCAGCTCGTGCTGCACGGCCATATCACGCTGAACGGCCGCCGTACGGATATTGCCTCGGCGCAGGTCAAGACGGGCGATACTGTGGCTGTCCATCCGTCCAGCCGCGGTAACGAGTACTTCAAGACGGTTGCCCAGACGCTCACGCGCAAGACCGTGCCACGCTGGCTCGAGCTCGATCCAGCAGCTTTGAGCGGGCGTGTCAGCGATCGGCCAGCTCGGCAGGACATCGATATCAATCTCAACGAGGCGCTCGTCGTGGAGTACTACTCCCGCTGACGCCCGAGTTCCGCCGCCGCTCGGAGGTGCGCCGAATTGCTCGAGCAACTCAATACTCAGGTCGAAATACTTCAGCAGACGGAGGACTACGCCAAGTTCCAGGTCGAGCCGCTGGAACGTGGCTTCGGTTTGACGCTGGGCAACGCCCTGCGTCGGGTCCTCCTGTCGTCCATGCCGGGCGCCGCCGTGACAGCCGTGAGGATCGAGCGCATCTATCACGAGTTCGCGACCATCCCTGGCGTCAAGGAGGACACCACGGAGCTGCTGCTCAACCTGAAGCAGCTGCGCCTGAAGTCGCACAGCGACCAGCAGGTCACCCTGCGCCTGGAGGCGCAAGGGCCTGGCGTGGTCACCGCCGCCGATCTCATCTACCCGTCTGAGATCGAGATCGCCAATCCCGAGCTGCACATCGCCACGCTCGACTCGCCCGATGCGCGGCTCGACATGGAGCTCACCGTGGAGCGCGGTGTGGGCTACCTGTCGGCGGATGGCCGCGAGTCCGTACCGCTGGGCGTGGTGCCGGTGGACGCGGTGTTCACCCCGATCCGTCGGGTCAACTACACCGTCGAGAGCGCGCGCGTCGGCGCTCGTACCGACCTGGACCGCCTGGTGATCGACGTGCAGACCGATGGCACGATCACGCCAGTGGCCGCGCTGGTGCAGTCCGCCAACATCCTGATCGACCAGTTCGCGCTGTTCCAGGAGCTGCAGCAGGAGAAGCGCCGCCCGGACAAGCAGGGCCTCAGCGCCGGACCGGTGCCGTCGCGCATCTTCGACATGCCCATCGAGCAGCTCGAGCTGTCGCAGCGTACGTACAACTGCCTCAAGCGCTCGCAGATCACCAAGGTCGGCCAGATCCTGCAGATGAGCGAGAACGAGCTGCTGTCGCTGCGCAACTTCGGCCAGAAATCCCTGGTCGAGCTGCGCGAGAAGCTGCAGGAGCACGGCGTGCTGCCTGAGGGCAGCGAGAGCGGCAATGGCGCGATTGGCATGGGCGTCTCCGCCGACGGCGCGACGGATACGACCAGCGCGACCGACGGGGTGGACGAGGGCTAGGCCATGCGCCACCGCGTCGCCATGCGCAAGCTCGGCCGTCCGACCGGCCATCGACTCTCGTTGATCCGCAACCTGATGACGGACCTGATCCGCTACGAGCGACTGCGCACGACCGAACCCAAGGCCAACGAGCTGCGGCGTGAGGTCGAACGGCTGATCGGCACCGCGCGCGCGGGCGACCTGCATGCCCGCCGCCTGGTGCTGGCCAAGCTGTACGACGAAGAGGTTGTGCGCAAACTCTTCTCGGACATCGTTCCGCGCTACAGTGGCCGCGCGGGCGGCTTCACGCGCACGTTCAAACTGATGCCGCGTCGCGGCGACGGTGCGCCGATGGCGCAAATCGAGCTGGTTCCCTAACGTTCATTCCGGGAGCACCTTTCCAACGTTGATACAGCGCCAGTTGCGGCTGACGGTCGGCTATCGCGGCACGCGCTACGCGGGCTGGTCGCGCACACCCGGCCAGGCCACCGTCCAGGCGGCGCTCGAAGCGGCGCTCGCTTCGGCGCTCGGCCATCCCGTTCATGCCACAGCCGCCGGGCGGACCGACGCGGGCGTTCACGCCGACGGCCAGGTCGTCTCGTTCGAGACCTCCTCGCCGATGCCGTGCGACGGGCTTCGCCGTGTCGTCCGGCAACACCTGCCCGACGACATCTGGATCGTCGACGCGACCGAGGTCGCGCCAGACTTCGATGCACGACGTTCGGCGCTCCGCCGCTGGTATCGCTACGCCATCTGGCGCGGCGGCGTACCGCCTGCCGCCTGGCAGGGTCGCTGCCTGGAGGAGCCGCGCACACTCGACGTCGACGCCATGCGCGCCGGCGCCAGCGTTCTGCTTGGCAGGCACGATTTCGCTTCGCTGATGACGCAGCCGTCGGTTGCGCGGTCGACGCTGCGCACGGTCTTCGCCGCCGACTGGCTGGACGTCAATGGCGCGCTGCTACAGTTTGAGATCTGCGCCGACGCCTTCTTGAAGCAGATGGTGCGCACCATCGTCGGCAGCCTGCTGTGGGTGGGCGTCGGGCGCTGGACACCTGAACACTTCGCGACCGCTCTGGTCTCGGCCGACCGACGCGCGGCCGGCCCCAATGCCCCGGCGCTGGGGCTCAGTCTGTACCGCATCGAATACTGATCGAGGTACGTTGCCACTCATGCCGACCACGCAAAAAACGTATAGCCCGAAAGCCAGCGAGGTGACCCACGCCTGGCGCCTCGTCGACGCCGAGGGCCAGACGCTGGGGCGCCTGGCGACGCAGGTCGCCACGTTCTTGCGTGGCAAACACCTGCCGACTTTTTCCGAGCACATGGACCTGGGCGACTTCGTCGTGATCGTCAACGCCAGCCGCATTCGGCTCACCGGCAACAAGGCCCAGCAGCGCCAGTACTATCGCCATTCGACGTACCCTGGCGGGCTCAAGTCAGTTGCCCTGGGCGATTTGCTGGCGCGACACCCCGAGCGGGTGATCAAGCACACCGTGCGCGGCATGCTGCCGCACAATGCGCTGGGGCGCAAAATGCTGCGCAAGCTGAAGGTGTACGCCGGCGCCGAGCACCCGCACGCCGCCCAGTTCCGCGCCTCCGAGAAGCAACAGCAGCGGGCCAAGCCTGCTGGGGAGCACACTACTGCATGAGAGACCGCAGCCCGACGCCGCCTGGTGGGCGTCCGAGCACCGGCACCAGTTACACCGCCGTCGGCCGCCGCAAGCGCAGCGTCGCGCGCGTGCTGCTGCAGCCGGGCAATGGCAACATCATCGTCAATGGCATTCCGCTGGAGCAACGCTTTCCGCGGGCGACCCATC